>CAMWIB010000070.1 GCA_947174215.1 uncultured Clostridia bacterium | reverse complement strand
GAGTATATAAAACAGCTCAAAATAGTTTGCGATATAGAAAAGAGAGCCAAGTTTACGTTTGCCAACTGCGACGTTAAGACAATATCAAACGAAACTCAGCGCACTACTCTTGAAAAGCTGTACGCATATATGGAAAAGTATGCGGCAAAGCTTCCCACCGTAAAGACGAAGAATATCGTACTGTCAGGAACGGTAGGCACCGGCAAGACCTGTCTTGCAAGCGCAGTCGCGCGTGCTACGGTAGAAGGCGGCAAGAGCTGTAAATTCCTCTCCGCGTACGAGTTCAACACCGAAATGCTTTCCTGCCACACATCCCCTATTGCGGAACGCACGAATAAGCTTCACGACGTACTCACCGCCGACCTGCTCGTAATTGACGACCTCGGCACTGAACCGCGCCTTAAAAACGTGACGGTTGAATATCTTCTGCTCGTCCTTGAAGAAAGAGTTCGCGCAGGACTCTGCACTATCATCACGACAAACCTCGGCGCAGATGGAATTTTGTCAAGATACGGCGAGCGAATCTATTCCCGCCTCAGCGACAAAGTCCACTCCAAATTCTTCACTCTCAGCGGCAATGATTTAAGACACTAAATATATATAACAAACATACAAACAGTAAATTTTAATAACCGTCATATATTAAAAGCGCACCTTCGTGCGCTTTTTGTTTTTATATATTTGGTATATATAATCTTTTTCAGCGAAATTATGCCAGATACTCCTCGCAGGCTTTTTCGAGTGTGGCGCAGATTTTCTTGATTTCGTCCATATCCTTACCGCAAACCACTACGCCGTGCTGTGCGACTATACACGCAGGCGCTTCGCCAATGACGTCCTTGACCTTGCCAAGCGAGTTCTTTATGCAAACAAGCGTTGAAGGTGCGCAAGGAATTTGCTGACCGAGTACGTCTGCATACTTCTCTTGAACCTCGAACGGCTTGCCCATTGCGGAAGCTGCGCTCGTATAGTAGGAGTGCATAAGCACTGCGAGCTTACCCTCAAACAAGTCAAGAGTCGTCATATTATCGAAAGCGTTGTACTTTGCCGAAGTGTTCTCGCCGCTTTGCAAGTTATCCTGTTGCTCCGAATTTGACTGCTCGCTTCCCTCTGCATTTTCGCTATTTTCGGCAGACTGCTCGCCTTGCTGTTCGTTTTGCGTTTGCTCTGCCTTATTATCTACGTTTTCCTGTACGCTATCCGCGCTATTCTGCTTGCCCGCATTCTTTGAAGATTTGAGCTTATACAGCATACACTCCAAAAACGCCTCGACGGGATTCATACTCTGTGTGCCGCCCTTATCCTCTGCGATAAGCTCCGCGTGCGCCGCCTTGTCAAGTACTGCCGTCGCCGCGAACAGCTCTTCAAGACTGCGACCTCTGACGAGCGCACCTGCGTCGGGCATAAAGCACGCGTTACGCTGTCCCGCAAGCGAAGTCACGACCTCTGCGGCTACGTTCTTCGTTGCGCACTTGACGGAAATTCCGCAAAGCTTGACGAGGTCGTCAAGGATGGGCTTCAACGCTCTGCGCTTTGAGGACAGTTTGAGAATACTGTCGCTGTCCACGATTGCCGCCGCCTCTATAACCTTGCTTTGGCGTATCGCGCAAAACAGTATGACCGCCGCCGCACGGAAATTGCCCTCAAACGTTTCTATATTCTTGTCGTTGACAAACACAAGATTATCCTCACTCAAATCGGCGAGGTTAGCGCCCGTCGCGGTGATGAGAATACCGTCGTCCTTGCGCATAGCAATATAGCCGCTCTCGATATATTTAATCTCGTGAAACTTTTTTGCATATTTAATGATATCAGCGCTCATCATATCTCCTATTGCGCATAGCGCGCACATAATTATTGACTACTTAATATCTTATCAAACTATCTTAATAAATAAAAGCGAAATTCCAAATATTGGGAAAATTTATATAATACAAACAAATTTCGATATACCTTCAAAACGCGATATTTCCGCTAAGCGATATTAAACGCTTTGCGATTGCGTGCGTATGCGATAAAAATCTTCCGCTCAATAAGCAAATCTACCGCTATATTAAAATCTACTAATATTAAAAGAATGCGTGATAGATTGCGTTGACTGCCTTCTCGTAATCCTCTACGTCCACCGCAACGATGATATTAAGCTCCGACGAGCCTTGGTCTATCATACGAACGTTGATATTGCTATCCGCAAGCGCGCGGAAAAGCTTTGCCGCCGTGCCGTGGCGGGAAGCCATATTATGCCCGACGGTAGCGATAAGCGCGAGTCCGCTGTGGATATCTATATTATCACCGTTTACGCTATTTTGCAGTCTTGCAAGCACTCTTTGCATTTTGCCAAGAAGGTACTCGTCGCGTATAACGACTGACAGCGTGTCAATACCCGACGGCACGTGTTCAAAGGATATGCCCTCATCTTCGAGTACGGCAAGCACCTTGCGCCCAAAGCCTATTTCGCTGTTCATCATATCCTTTTCCACGTTGATAATGGTAAAGCCCTTTTTACCCGCGATACCCGTGATGACCTTATGCTCCTTAGGAAGATTTTTGTCCGCAACAATCATCGTTCCCGCGTGCGAGGGATTGAACGTGTTCTTGATATTTATTGGTATACCCGCACTTCTTACGGGGAAAACGGACTCGGGGTGAAGCACCTCCGCGCCCATATAGGAAAGCTCTCTTAGTTCCTTATATCCAAGGCGGGAAATAGTTTTTGGATTATCAACAATACGCGGGTCTGCGGCAAGAAAACCGTCTACGTCCGTCCAGTTTTCGTACACGTCAGCGTCGAGCGCGGTTGCAATAATCGCGCCCGATATATCCGAGCCGCCTCTTGAAAAGGTCTTGATATTTCCACTTATATCCGTGCCGTAAAACCCCGGTAAAACCGCGCGGGTAACGCCCTGCAAACGCTTCTTTATATTCCTTATAGATTCGTCCAAAAGCAAATTGCCGTCACCGTCAAAAACGATAAGGTTTTCCGCGTCTACGAATTCCGCATTGAGCTTTGCCGCAAGCAAGCGTGCGCTCATATACTCTCCGCGCGAAGCGGCGTAATCCTTATCCGCGGTGCGCTCCATTTCGCACTTAACCTCGTCAAGCATTTTATCTACGTCAAAATTGGGGATTGAAGTTTGTGCTATTTCCTCAAATCGGCTCTTAATAAATTCAAAAGACTTATCACAAGTTCCGGTCTTTACAATTTCCTTATAACAAGCGTACAGCGCGTCCGTCACCTTTACGTCCTTTGAATTGCGCTTTCCGGGTGCGGATACTACGATAAATTTACGCTCGCTGTCACTGTTTATAACTGCGGAAACCCTCTCGATAGCCTCACCGTTTGCCATTGACGTTCCGCCGAATTTACATACTTTCATTCAATACCCCAATACATTCTAATGTATTGTATTATTGAACTTAAATTTTAGTTCCGATATGAAAATCCGCAAAAGCAAATGCTAATCGCTACTCAATACAAATTACTGTCCGAATGCAAGTTGCTATCCAAATGCGCGTTTATATTCGTGTACAATTCGGGTACAAATTGATATTCAAATAATTGTAATATAAAACGCACGCGCAAATGCGTGTGCGTTTATCGGTTTTATATATGACTTATTGCTACTTAAATACGCTTAGCTTCAATATAGTATCTCTTCTCCTGCGCTTCGCCCATAGAGAAGGTTTTCTTGCAAAGCGTGCCATGTTCCGATACGTATGAGAACAGCTCGTCCTTTTTCATAGACGGCATAAAGAGTGCAACACCCTTGTTTGCCGAGGCAATCTCTTTAAGGTTATCCTCGCCGTGGATATAGTCGATAAAACACCCCTTATGTTCTGCAATATATTGCTCCAATACGCTCTGTACTGCGCTTATCGCCTGTGCGCTGTTATCGGGAACGGATATAGTCTTTTCCACTCCGTTTACAAGCGTTTTGACAGAAAGATTTCCTGCAAGCTTGCCTTCAAGCATACTGATAAGGCTTTCGTCCGCACCGAACACGAAGCGGTGTATAGGTTCGAATATAATGCCCTCATCGTACAAGTTTTCAACCTCGCAAAGCGCAATTCTTGCGGGATGAGTCTTTCTCTCCTCTTCGGTGAGCGTTTCCTTTATCTCATTCCAGTACGCCTGTGCGGTTGCGAGCGAGTGGTTGCCGTCGCCGACTGCCACGAGGAAGTCCTTACCTTCGCCGAGCTTGCGAGCGACGTACTCATTCATACGCTCGGTTATCTCCTCTGCGGACACCTTATATCCCGTGATATGGCCGCCCTGCATATTGAGGTCGAAGTCGTAAAGCACTTCTCTATCCGCGCTGTCGAGGGTTTCTATAACGCTCTTTTTCTCGTCGTCGAGCAAGAGTATGACGTGCGGAAGTTCAAGCGGTGCGCCCCTTCTTATTTTGACGCGCGGCGGGATTCTGCTTGCAACGACGTCCTCCGTAGAGCGAACGCTCGCGTGAGAGGGATGAGTGAAGCAATACTCTTCAAGGTCAACGCCGAGTACGATACCCAGTCTTTCGTGACCGAACACCGTACTGCGCTTAACAAGCACGCAACAATTTTTATGCTCCTCGAATACGCCGTCGTCGAGATACTTACGCATTGTCTTTTGAATATCGTCAATGCGCTTCTCGTAGTCCGCTTCGCCGAGATAGACCTCGGGATATATCAGTCGCAAAGTACTTGGCGCGTTTCCTACAAACTCGTCAAGGCTCTGCCAATATTCCTTTTGAGAGGTGAATTGGTCGCACGCAACGACAGCCCACTTTTCATAGTCGGCTTTGCTTGGTAAAAGAATGTTTACTGGACGAATCGGTATCATAATAGTTTGTGATTTCTATGCCCCTTAGAGGCTTGACCCTCGCGGTTTACGCTGGGTGCAATTCCGTATGCGTTTTCAATCTCATCGTTGAGCTTATCCATCGTCATATAGCGCTTAATCTCGCCGTGCTTGACGACGGAGATAATACCCGTTTCCTCGCTGACGACGATTGACAGCACGTCCGTATCCTCAGTTACGCCGATAGCCGCGCGGTGGCGCGTACCCATTTCCTTATTGACGTTACGCTGTGTGAGCGTGAGGAAGCAACCTGCCGCAACGATTCTGTTGCCGCGTACTACGACTGCGCCGTCGTGAAGCGGAGCCTTCGTGTTGAATATACTCTCCAAAAGCTGAGCGGAAAGCACTGCGTCGAGTCTTGTACCCGTGTCGAGTATGCTATCGTTGATGTCGCCTACGGAGTCGATAATGATGATTGCGCCGACGTCCCTCTTCGCCATATCCTGACAGGCGGTGAGTATTTCGAGCGTAGCGTCACGAAGCTCGTCCTCGGAGCTGTGCATATCGATATTCTTTCTCGCGCCGGAAATCTTCTGGAAGATGTTCTTGAAGTCGCTCTGATAAACTACGCAACCAACGACAATTTCAAATATAACCATAAAGTGCGTTATGTAGCGAGCTATTTCGAGCGATGCGCCCTTGTCCTTTGAAACGACCTCGGCGAGTACGTTTATGCCAATGTCCAGAATTACGCCTACAAGCAAAATGAGCAACATTTTCACGTTGCGCTTGTAGATGAAAAACACGAACAGTATAGCAAGTACTGCTACGAGTAGAACGGCGTCTATTGCCGCAAAGGCGTTGAGATTTTTGAAAAACTCAACAAAGTTGTAAGTCATATAACCCTCCTAATTACAAATCGAATTCTTCAAAGACGTGGTCGTCGTTAGAGTCGTCGTTATTCTTGTACGAACCGCCGTTTGGCGAATCGCCGCCGTAGTAATCATTCCCAAACACGTTATCCGAGCCAAATACGCTATCGGTATCGTTTCGCATAGTATAGCCGCGGTTGTAGTTTTTCTCGTAATACTCGCCGCGCGTTTCGGGGTTGCTGAACAGCTTTGATTGCTTTCTGAACATCTCGCCAATCACAATCACTGCCGCAAGGAATAGAATATACATTACGATTGCGACCACGTACGAGGCTATCTGAACCTTGCCGAAAAGTAGCGCTATCTCATATAGCTTTGACAGAAGATCCATAACCTCATAGTTTACCG
>CAMWIB010000069.1 GCA_947174215.1 uncultured Clostridia bacterium | reverse complement strand
TGGAATCAGAAGAAGGACAATATAAATACAGAGGTAAAAAATATGATGATGTCGGGTTGCTTAAAGCTTGGACTGATTTTCATATGAAAAATATTCTGTATAAACTCGCCGAAGAGCTTTGTTATTTGCACAAAAAAGAGGGCGATAAAAAATATAAAACTCACAGTTGCCAAGAGTGCAAGAACTGCACCAAAGAAAAAGGCGGTTGCGGATATGGCGAAAGTTGGCAACAAGAGTATTATAAAGTTGATTTGCTGTTAAGCAATTATCAGGGTAGAGGTAATTGGTGTAATGATTTTTACATAGAGCATGAGAATGACCATTTCAGATTGGATAAGAAAAATAAAATTGACAAGCAAGGTTGGTATTATGAATTTGACAAACTGTTGCCGCTAAATACAAGTAAGGACGGTATGCGAGTCATTATTTCCTATGATGATTTTAATTTTGATTATGATAGAATTGAGGATAAAGAGCGGTATCTGCTTGAACATTTGAATGATAAAAATAGTGTTATTCAAGAATCCATTGTGAAAAGACCTATACTTGTCATTTTAGCGCCGTCAAATAAAGCTATAAATAATAATAAGGAAAACAGATGTTTCCATATGCTGTTATTCACGTTTGAGAATAACGAATGGAAGAGTTATAAAGATTGCTATTCTAATGAAGCAATTAAAAAGATTTTTGATGAGGTAAAGAATTGTTAGTAATAATGAGGTAATAGAAAAGCAATATAGAACCACATTATTTTGAGAATATGGAAGCGGAAATATGGCTATAATATGAAAACCATAATGACAAAAAAATATGTTTTGCAATGTACCGTTTTTTGTACTTTTTTACGTGTATATTATATGTAACATCTAATAAAGCCACCAAGAAAAAAGATAAGACCATTAAGCGTAGTGGAACCACTAAGCCGTAGGAGGATATATTATGAAAGTTTTTGTTTGCGGCGATACGCACGGAGTACAGGATTCAGGTAAGCTTGCGCGGATAAGAAAGGACGATATAAGCGAGGACGATTACATTATCATCTGTGGCGACTGCGGAGTGCTTTGGCATAACGAGCTTACAGATGAACACGTAGAGTTTTTTGAGAGCTTAAAGGCGACGGTGCTGTTTGTTGACGGCAATCACGAAAACTATGATATGCTGAACAAAATGTCTATCGTAGAAATTTTAGGCGGCAAAGCACACAAAATAAGCGATAAAATATTTCATCTTTTAAGAGGAGAAATATTCACGATAGGCGGAAGAACGTTCCTTGCATTCGGCGGTGCGGACTCGCACGATAAGGTTTTCAGAATACCGCATAAAACGTGGTGGAGTGACGAGCGTATAACCGAGCAGGATACTCTCAATGCTCTTGACAATCTTAAAAAGTACGGCAACAAAGTGGACTACGTCATTTCGCACTCGCCATCGCCAAAGTTCAAGGAGAAGATTATAGCCGAGCTTTTGCAATGCGGTGAAGAAATCCCATATTATCTTCGTGATAAGCTACTTAAAAATACCCCGAGCGAATGGAAAATCGACATAATTGAAAAGCAAATTAAATTCCGTGCTTGGTTTTCGGGACACCTGCATGCAGATATAAACATCGGCAGAAATTACTCGCTATATGATGATGTCTTGACGATAAAATATTGAAAAGCAGGTTTTTATGTTAGAAGCAAGTATTGAAAAACATATGGCGTTATTGTAAAATAACATACATACACATAATCGGCAAAGACTTACAAGTTAGTAAAAACAAAGGAGAACGGACTATGGCAGAGCAGATTGAACCATATGTAATAGAGATAGAAAGATGGGATGACTTTGGTGACGATGAGAAGGCACTAAGAGAAGTAAAATTAAAAGATATGCCTAATAATATGACATATAAGTTTGAACCTCTAAAAATAACACCTAATAACTTAAAAATTATACTTACGTGTATTAAAATTGATAGTTCTTATAGAGTTTCTTTTGATGAGAATAATTATAAATCATCGGCATATGCTATCAAACATTTTGATTTTGATAAATTAGCGAGATATAAAGAATTAGACGATAATAGTCAACGGGATGTTGAAGAAGGCATCGCAAATATTTGCAGACTTATCGATAAAGAAAATGCTACACATTTGTCTGTTTCAAGTATGGGTGAACGTGATAGCGATGGAAAAAAAATAAAGAATGGCGATAAATCTAACAATAATAAAGGTGTCGAGATAATGACCAATTACATAGTGAATAATTTGCAAGATTTGTTAGATAAGCTAAAAAATGATGAGTTGTCGGGTGAATGTATTGTTGACAGTATGGCTCGGTGTGTACAAGACGTAAACAATAATGATAATGTATTAAGTAAGTTTTCATTTGCTTCCAAGTTTTGTACTTATGTAGCACGATATAAATTTAACGATGAAAACAAAGACAAATTTTCAATTTGTGACAGTGTTATGTGCAGTATTTTGCCTTATTATATGGATAAGTATTTAGATGAGGAAGATAAAGCAAATTATAAAGATTGTATAGTAGCGAAATATGATTATAAGAATAGCATTTCCGATAGGGCTAAACATCCTGAAAATTACGGTTATGATTTTTCCAAGTGTGGATATGGTTGGTATAGGGACATAATTGGGAAAGTAATTGATGGCATAGAAAGAGAAATTAATTTTAGAATAAGTAGAAAAGATTTTGATTTAATACTTTGGTATTATTATAAGGGCGACAGTGATTTGCTTGAAGCCGCGAATTTATATTTAGTAAACAAATATAACAAATAAAATAAGAGTTTATTTGAGTCAAGTATGGCAAGTCCCGATTTTGGGACTTGTTTCCGTTTACACTGTAATTATGAAGATGCGAGGAAATAAAAGATGCTTTGTGAAATTAAAAGAGAATATGAGGTGGAAAATGAAAGCGTTTGAAAGAGTTATCGGTTATGAAGATGAAAAGTCCGAGCTTAAAAAGATTTGCGATATTTTGAGAGATACGGGCAAGTATCAGAAGCTCGGCGTGACGACGCCAAGAGGGGTGCTGTTGCACGGGGCGCCGGGGGTTGGCAAGACGCTTATGGCTACCTGCGTGGTTGAGGAAAGCGGAAGAAAGGTATATACGTGCAGAAAGGCTAAGTCAAGCAAGGATTTCATAAACGAAATATCAAGCATATTTGCAGAGGCAAAAAACAATACTCCGTCGATAGTGTTTCTTGACGATATGGATAAGTTTGCAAACGAGGATAGCAGTCATAAGAATGCGGATGAATTCGTGACTTTGCAAGCTTGTATAGACGACGTGAAGAATTACGAGGTTTTTGTGCTTGCCACTGCGAACGAACTTGATAATCTCCCTGAATCGTTGTTGAGAGCGGGGCGGTTTGACAAGGTGATGCATATATTCGAACCTGATTTCGAAGACAGCTTTAAGGTGGTAGAACACTATCTTAAACAAAAGAACTGTTTGAATGATATTAAGTTTGAAAATTTTGCGCGTTTGCTCGTAGGTCATTCGTGCGCGGAAATAGAAACCGTTATAAACGACGCAGGCGTAATTGCCGCATTTGAAAATAAAAGTGCGATAGGGAAGGAGGACTTGCTTGAAGCGTGTATGCAAATGGTATTCAAGGCGCCTAAGAGTTCCATTCCGCACGCCCCCGATGTTCTTGAAAAAGTCGCGTATCACGAGGCGGGACACGCGGTCGTTGCGGAGCTTCTTGAAGCGGGTAACGTGACTGTGGTATCCGTATGCCGGCATTGCGGTGAAATTGGTGGCATAACGAGTTTCTATAGGAATGCAAATTTCGACACTGATATAATATATAAGGATAACCGTGTTATATCGCTCCTCGCAGGGCGGGTGGCGTATGAAATAAAATACGGCGAAATTGACGTCGGAGCTTCTGGGGATTTGCGCAGTGCGTTTCATATCGTAGAAAGAGGCATAGAAAATTATTGCGAGGATGGCTTTGATACATATTATGAAAGACCGGTTGAAGAAAACTCGGATTCATTCAGGCTTCGCAGAGAGATTAAGATTCAATCAAAGTTGTCGTCATTCTATGGGCAGGCGAGAAAGATGCTTATAAAGAACAGAGAATTCCTTGACAAGCTCGCGGAAGCTCTTATCGAAAAACATACTTTGATGAGCGACGATATACAGGCAATAAAAGCCACTTGTACACTCGTTGTTGATAGTGGAATATAGTAGATAATCAAACACACGAAGTGTGCGAGTTTTGTCTAAATTTGGCTCATTGCGATATGCGGTGAGCTTTTTTCATATAGTCTACTATGTTTGACGGATTGATTGTCGGGAATCTTGCGAGGTTGATTGCGGACAGTGTGAAGCTTGAAAATCTTGCGGAAATACGGTTGCGTGCTAATAAGCGGTTATTGCTGCTTACGACTGCGAACGCGAGAATTTATCCCCGTCAGGCAGGAGGTTGTTATACGGTTACCAAAGAGGATATAGACGGCATTATCGCGCGTGCGACGAACTTATCGCCGTACTCGGTAAGTGACGAAATGATAAGAGGTTATATCCCGTGCAAGAATTTGCGTATCGGCGTGGGCGGTGAGGGAGTATCGGACGGAGGCAGACTGCTTAACATCAAGAACGTGTCCTATATGGTTATACGCGTGCCGCACCAGATACGGACGGCGGCGGACGGCATAATTGACAAGGTATACTGTGTGCCGAAGAATACTTATAGTTCTGATGGGGAGAGTGCGGCGGCGAGAGGAGAAGCGAATAATACGCCTATAATTTCGCCGCCGTACGGTGATGGAACTGAAATAGAGGAAGTTGAAATTGACGATAGAAACGCAAATATAATTCCGTCACCGAATGGCGATGTAGATACGGCGGCAGAAGAGGAAAATCTTTCGCTCACAAGTTTGCCGCATTGCGGAGGAAAAGATGCGGCAAAAGATACTGTGAAGGCGGCGGTTGAAAAGGAAGTGAGAAGCACGATTATAATTTCGCCGCCGTGCGGTGGAAAGACAACGCTATTGCGCGAGCTTGCAAGGCTTATTTCAGCGCATAAGAACGTAGTCGTGATAGATGAGAGATACGAGCTTGCCGCGGTGAGTGAGGGCGTTCCTACGCTCGATATAGGTGAATCGGACGTGGTTAGCGGCGTGCCTAAGGCTGTTGCGTACGAGAACTGCGTGAGGGCGATGAACCCCGACGTTATAGTCACGGATGAGCTGTTCAGGGTGGCTGACGTCGCGGCGATATGCGACGTTATGCGTAGCGGAGTCAAGGTCATAGCGAGCGTACACGGCGACAGCGTGGATTCGCTTAGGGCTTCCGATACTTACTGCGAGCTTATAAAGAGATTCGAGCTTGCGGTTGTGCTTAAACGAAAGCCCGTTGGTCAGATAAAGGAAATCGTCGAGTTATGATGGGAATATTAAAGCTCATTGCGGGCGGACTGCTTGCGCTTATATGCTGTTACGTCGGCGTGCAGATAAAGAAGCGTTACCGTATGCGCGCGGTCTTTTATAAGTCCGCGTGCGAGTACGCGCAGGCTATGTCGAGCGAGCTGTCGCTCAGCAAAACGCCGCTACCAGATATAGCGCGCAGGTTTACACAGGGTAGAAGCGGGGAGTTTGAAAGAGTGCTTACGGAGTGTGTATCTCTTTTGATGGGCGGGAGCGGCTACGATACGGCTATGGAGAAGGTGAGTGTCGCGCACTTAAAAAATGACGAGAAAAAGGACGTACTCTCATTTCTTTGCGGCGGCGGCAAAAGTGCGCTATCCGACCAACTGTCGCAGGTGGAATACTACAAGAATCTTTTCGAGCAGAAGCGCAAGAAGTGTGAAGATGACAGTAAGAAGCTTGGTGGAATGTACTTTAAGCTGTGCGTGCTGTTGGGATTGGCGATTATGCTGATTTTGGCGTGAGGTGGAGATGAACACGGATATAATTCTGAAAATTGCAGGTATAGGACTGCTGACGGCGATAGTCTGCGTCATATTGAAGAAGAGCGACCGCGATGAGATTGCGACTTTTGCAACGCTCGCAGGACTTATCATCGTGGCGGTGCTTGTTATAGAAATGCTCGGCGGCTTGTTCGATACGTTGAAGTCTAT
>CAMWIB010000068.1 GCA_947174215.1 uncultured Clostridia bacterium | reverse complement strand
AATTAGACCCCTATATCAACATCGATCCCGGGACGATGAGCCCGTATCAGCACGGCGAAGTGTTCGTCACTCACGACGGCGCGGAAACCGACCTTGACCTCGGTCACTACGAGCGTTTTATTGACGAAAACCTCACAAGGCTTTCCAATCTCACGAGCGGCAAGGTGTTCTGGTCGGTACTCAATAAGGAGCGCAACGGCGAGTACCTCGGACAGACCGTACAGATTATTCCGCACGTCACAAACGAGATAAAGAGCTTTATTGAAAAGAACGTGGAGCTTACGGGTGCGGATATTATGATAACCGAAATCGGCGGCACGATAGGCGATATAGAAAGCCAGCCCTTCCTCGAAGCTATCCGTCAATTCTCAACGGAAGTGGGAAGAAAGAACTGCCTTTTTATACACGTGTGCCTCGTGCCGTACATCAGCGGCTCGGACGAATATAAGTCAAAGCCCGCACAGCACTCCACCAAGGAATTGCAGGCTATGGGTATCAGCCCCGACATTATCATCACCCGCTCGGACGAGGACTGCGGCGACGCTATCCGCAAAAAGATTGCCCTCTTCTGCTCCGTTGACGAAGACTGCGTTATCGCCAACACCACCGCAAGCTGTCTTTACGAAGTTCCGCTTCTTCTCCACAAAAACGGACTCGACAAGGTTGCCTGCCGCAAGCTCGGCTTGAAGAACAAGTGCGACCTTACCCCATGGAAGGCGATGGTACGCGATATACACTCGCGCAAGGGCGTGACTAAAATCGCAATCGTGGGCAAGTATGTTTCCTTGCACGACTCGTATCTGTCAATAGTAGAATCTCTCAACCACGCTTCATATGCCTGCCACACCAATCTGCAAATCGAATGGATTGACAGCGAGGAGATAACCGTCAAGAACGTCGCGCAAAAGCTGAACGGAGTACAGGGCATACTCGTCCCCGGCGGCTTTGGCACGAGAGGTACGAACGGTATGATTGCCGCGTGCAGATACGCCCGCGAAAAGGATATTCCCTACTTCGGCATATGCCTCGGTATGCAGATTGCCGTAATCGAATACGCCAAGCACGTTGCGGGTATATCTGACGCTACGAGCGGCGAGTTCTCAAAGAACGGCTCGCACGTCATAGACCTTATGCCCGACCAGACAGGCAAACGCCTTGGCGGCACTATGCGCCTCGGTGCGTACCCCTGTCAGATACGCGAGAATACGCAAATGGCAAAGACGTACGGCGCGGAGCTTATTGAGGAGCGCCACCGTCACCGCTATGAGTTCAACAACGACTACCTTAAACATCTAACCGACGCAGGACTTGTCATAAGCGGCACTTCCCCCGACGGCAAGATTGTGGAAACGGTCGAGGTAGAGGGCAACCGCTTCTTCATAGGCGTACAGTTCCACCCCGAGTTCACCTCCCGCCCCAACCGTCCAAATCCGCTGTTCAAAGCGTTTGTCGCAAGCGCAAAAGAAACGAAAATTGGATAAAACTAAGCATATATCAACAAAAGTGGCGAAAACCATTTAGCGCGTGACCAAAAACTATATAGCGCGTAACCTAATCAGTATAGCGCGTAACAGCAGTACAAATGCTATAACCCCAACGCAAACGCCATACACAAATATGCGGCACAATAAGCTAAGCTTAGCATAACCACTTAGTTTAACCACAATGCGTATACAATTTCATACGGCAAATAAATATCATACACTTGTTTGAATATCAAACATTATGTATGATATTTATATTTTTGTATTGTAACATTTGACTTTGTCCGCATAAGAGTTTAGAATTACCTAAGAACTAATTTGGGGAGAACGTTATGTATCACATCATCATCAACCCACTCGGCGGCAAGGGCAAGAGCCTTGAAGCACTTAAAGAGGTGGAAAAAATACTTACAGCACGCGGCGAGGAGTACTTCGTACACAGAACGGCGCGCGCAGGTCACGCGACTGAAATTGCAAGAGAGCTTTCTCAAAAGCCAGACAGCGATATCATTATGCTCGGCGGCGACGGCTCGTTCAGCGAGGTTCTCAACGGAATTGACAACTTTGAAAACGTAACCCTCGGCTTCGTACCCTGCGGCACGGGTAACGACTTCGTTGCGGCAAGCAAGCATCCTAAAAAAGTCAAGGAAGCAATGCAGGTCATTCTCAACGGCAAGCGCGAATACGTCGACTTTATACAGCTTGACGACAGACGTTGTCTGAACGTACTCGGCGCAGGTATGGACGTTGACGTTCTCGTAAAGTATGCCGAGATGAAGCACTTCCACGGCAAGATGAAATACTACGCTTCCCTGTTCTACACGCTCGCGCACACAAAGTGGCATAAGCTCCGCCTCACGATAGACGGCGGCGAGCCTATGGACAGAAGCGTGTTTATGATTGGCATCGGCAACGGTCGCAGTATAGGCGGCGGTATGCCAATCTGCCCGAACGCAAAGGTAGACGACGGCAAGCTCAGCATCGTAGTCGTAAACGAAATGAAAAAATCCTTGATACCGTGCAGACTCCCATTCTTCCTCACGGGTAAACACGTAAAGAAGGCGTGGACGGAAGAGTTTACCGGTAGCGCGGTAAAGATTGAAGTGCTTGACGACAGCAAGTTTGAAGCGGACGGCGAAGTGTTTGCAAGCGAGCTTATCAACTGCCATATCGTAAGCAACACGTTGAAGGTTTTCAGATAAAGCTATAACTTCAATACCGCAAGCGATAATTCAAACAACGGTTGCTATGCACTTAAAAGCGGCAACAATTTACTCAAAAATAAGCTAAATAAAAATATTAAAAAGCGCGCAACTTGCGCGCTTTTTATTTTTGAAATTACAATTCATTTTTCAAAATATAGGGTTTATTCAATCATTTTTGCAAGTTAAACTTGCGAAAGTCTTGAAACGCTCTATTTCTCCTCAACCATCCGCTCAACTTTAAGATTTCCGGATTGTGTATTCACAACGTAGTAATATTCGTCATTAGGCTGTACTCCGCCAAGGTAATTGTATGCATTCATATCATCTCCTCTACACAAACCATCGAACTCATATTCAAATTCACCTCTTTGCGTATTGTAGACAACACTGAATGCTCTTTCGTTTGTGAGGTACATTTGGACGACGCCCGACTCCGTTTCAATATTCAAATTTTTCGGTAGCGCGTCACACGTCAAAGTCACGTCGCCAGACCCCGTTTTTATATCTATTTCGTCCGCCGTACAATCCAAATTTACATCGCAATAGGTATGATAATAAGATTTAATGACAACCGATTTTGCTGTACAATTCAAGTTTACGACATCGTTAGCTAAAACTACAACATTTTTTGCCGTACACTCTCCGTTAACACTTCCGTATACATTTTTAATGCTTACATCGCTATCCGGACAATTTACATACAGCTTGCCGCTATCTTCAATGCCAACCTCTCTTGCCGTACACTCGACGTGCATTCTACCATCACCGGCAATGCTAACTTCATCCGCAGTTATTCCCGTCACTGTTGCCTCATCCGTCCTTGTTGTTTCTATCTCAACATTTTGCAATGTTAGTGTGGACGGCACGCACACATATAAGTTCTTTACAATTCCTCCCGGTCTAAACGTAAGCCTTCCCGACTTGCCATAACGTATGTGCAATTTCTTTCCGTCAAAGTAATAGTGCATCGTTTCATTGGCGTCCGCCTTCATATCACCCGTGTTCTCCTCGTAAAATGTGACTGCACTCACCTCATCGCTCTTTTGCACTGTAATCGAGCCAATAAACCACTTTATGTCCAAATCACACATAGCGGTCATCTCAACTTCGCCGTGGTCGGCAATGGTGTACAATTCGGAATTTTCATAAACGCATTCGTATGCGAAAATTTTACCGCAAGCGGACAATATAACGCTAAGCGCAATCACAAGTATTGCGACGAGCATTAAAAATAGAATTCTTTTCCGCAATTTCATAAAACCACATCCTTTTGAGAACTCAATCGTATTTTGAATATTTTCGCTTATCAGACAGTGAGCATTCTGACTTTAAGATTGCCCGAGGTCGTATCCACTTCGTAGCAATATGCTCCGTTCAGCTGTACTCCGCCGAGATAGCTAAGCACGTGGTTTCCGTTCACCTTCGAGTTGGTCATGCCGTCAAAGCTATATGAGTGCGAGCCGCTGACAGTATCAAATATTACGCTGAACGCTCTTGCGTTCGTCAGACATATCTCAACGTCACCCGAGTTTGTGTCAATCTCTATATCTATTGGCAAGTTCAAGCAAGTGAGCGCTACTCTGCCAGATACCGTTTCGATGTCGATTTCGCTCGCCTTGCAGTCTACGAATATGTTGCCCGAAGTCGTTTCAACGTCAACCTCTGTCGCGGTACACTCTACGTTCACCACGCCCGATACACTCTCTGCGCTGACCTCGCTTGCCTGTAAATCCTTCACAATTATGTCAGCGGATATAGCTTCTATTTCCACGTCGCGCAATATCAGATTTGAGGGTATAGTCACATACAAACGCTTTACGAGCTTGCCAAGCGTCACCCTGCCCGACTTTGCATATCTGATATTCAATTTAGCGCCGTCGTGATAGTAGTGCATCGTAGTATCTTCGGTTATCTTCTCACCGTTGGTTTCCTCGTGAAATGACACCGTGCTTGCGGTGTCGCTCATCTCTACAATAACCGAGCCGTTACACCACTCTATATCTAAATCTACTACAACGCTTCCATCAATCTCGCCGCTTTCCGCCACCGTATATGCGGCGGCATTATCATAATTGCTTGAATAGTTGTTCAAACCTCCGCAAGCGGATAAAGCGACACTCGCCGCAATTACAATCGATGCGACGAGTGTTATAATTAAAATTCGTTTACTTAGTTTCATGGAACACCAAACGATATTTGCGATACGCCATTACATAATCTGGCGGTAAATCGCTTCGATTTCCTTCTTGCCCCAGACCTGCGGACAGGGATAAAGCGGATTTGCTTCCTCGTACGCGTGCTGAATCATCTTTGGCAATCTGCTCTCCTCAATAAGAGGACCGCCCTCGCGTGACATAATCTTGTTCGGGATAGCCATAGACTCGTTCATATCTTCAATCCACTTGATGAACTTGTTTGCCTTCTCCGCCTTGTTCTTTCCCTCTATGCCGATGTAGCCTGCGAGCTTAGCGAGCTTCTTGTGCGCGCTCTTACCGTACGCTTTAAGCACGTAAGGAAGAATGACAGCGTTTGCAAGTCCGTGCGGAACGCCGTACTCACCGCCGAGGGTGTGCGCCACTGCGTGTACGTATCCAACGTACGCACGGGTGAACGCCTTGCCTGCAAGGTACGCCGCCTGTTGCATCTGGTTGCGAGCTTCGAGGTCGGAGCCGTCGTCGTACGCCTTCTTCAAGTACTTATGTATGAGCTTGACTGCTTCAACCGCTTCCTTCTTCGTCTTGCCGGTGTTCTCGCCGCCGATATACGCCTCAACCGCGTGAGTAAGCGCGTCCATACCCGTCGTAGACGTGATATGCTTGGGGAGCGACTTTGTAAGCTCGGGGTCCATAACGACGTATCTCGGAATGAGCATCGGGTCGTTTATCGGATACTTCTCGTGCGTTTCCGGGTTGGAGATAACCGCGGCGAGCGTTGCCTCGGAGCCTGTACCCGACGTGGTAGGAATTGCCACGAGCGGCGGGAGCTTCTTCGATACTTTGAGTACGCCCTTCATCTGAGGAATGGTCTTGTTGGGGCGGGCGACTCTTGCACCAATACCCTTTGCGCAGTCCATAGCCGAGCCACCGCCAAGTGCTACTATAACGTCACAGCCGTTTTCCTTGTACATTTTAAGTCCGTCCTCGATATTGCCAATCGTAGGATTCGGAACGACGTCGTGATATACGCAACCCTTCATACCCTCCGTTTCGCAAGCGGCAAGAATCGGGTCCGCCATGCCGAGCTTAAACAGACCGCCGTCCGTAACGATGAGTATGCTCTTAAAGCCTTGACTCTTCAAGAACTTTGGCAGTTCCTTAACGGCGCCTGCGCCTGATAACGTCTTCTTGTTCTGATTCCAAGGCAGGAACCACATTGCGCACCACATCGTCTTTTGGAAGATGCGGCAACCGAGCTTGTAAAAACAGTTCATATTCCCTCCCAATAATACGCACGCTCTTTGTTCGCCGTGCGCCATTAT
>CAMWIB010000067.1 GCA_947174215.1 uncultured Clostridia bacterium | reverse complement strand
GATAAGCGGCGTAGATGGAAAGGACGGCAAAGATGGCGTTGACGGCACTAATGGCAAGGACGGCGTTGACGGTAAGGACGGTATCAACGGCACTAACGGCAAGGACGGCGTTGACGGAAAGGACGGTATCAACGGCACTAACGGCAAGGACGGACAAAACGGTAAAGACGGTGTCAATGGAAAAGACGGCGTTGGTATCGTAAGCATAAATATAAACTCATCGGGCAATCTGATTATAAGTTTGACTAACAACACAAGCGTAAACCTTGGTCGTGTGTTTGTTTGTACACACAATTATTCATCGTGGACAACCGTAAAGGAACCAACCTGCACCTCTATCGGATACGACGTGCGTACCTGCTCTAAGTGTGAAACCAAAGAATATAAATTCCACGACGAATTGGGACACGTTTGGGACGACGGTCAAACCATTATAGAGCCCGACTGCGACAAAAACGGCTTAAAGATTTATCATTGTTTAGTTTGCGATTCAACTAAAAGCGAGATTATGGACAACCAACACGATTATGTGGACGGAGTTTGCTCAAATTGCGGTGCATTAGAGCCAATCGATGAAGTGTTGACGTTCAATTTGTTTAACAATAGCAGTGAGTATCGAGTAAATGCTAGAAACAGAACGGTAACTAAAATAGTGATACCAGAAACATACAACGGTTTGCCAGTAACGGAGATTGCCGACAATGGATTTGCAAATTGCAAAAATTTAGAAAGCGTGCATATTCCAAATAGCATTACAAAAATAGGCAATAATGCTTTTTGCTACTGCCAGAAATTGAAAAGCATAACTATATCAGCAAGTGTTTCACATATCGGCAGGAATGTATTTCTCAGAAGTAGTTTGGAAAGTTTAATTGTTGAAGAAGGAAATTCTGTTTATCACAGTGACGGAAATTGTATTATCGAAACTGAAAGTAAAACTCTGCTGACTGGATGCGATAACAGTGTTCTACCAAATGACGGTAGCGTTATAAAAATTGCAAAATATGCATTTGTCAGCGCTAATATTAACAGTATAGTTATACCTGAAAGCATAGTCGAAATTGGCGACTTCGCTTTTGCGGGTTGCTCATCACTGAAGGTTGTTTACAATCTCTCATCTTTGAATATTACGCTCGGCTCTACCGAACACGGCCGAGTAGCATACTATGCGGAAGAACTTTACACTTCTCTTGATATTGATTACGTTGATGAGTCCATAGGTCTTACTTTAACAAGCAACGGTCTCGGATATAAGGTGTTTGCAAGAAAAAGTAAAAATATAACAAGCGCTATCATTCCCGAAACATACAAGGGCTTGCCTGTGACGGAAATTGCCGACAATAGCTTTACAAATTGCCCCGAGCTTGAAAGCATTTATATTCCGAACAGTATTACAAGAATAGGCACCAATGCATTTGCCAATTGCCCGAAACTTACAAGCATAACTATTCCAGCAAGCGTAACACGCATTGGAAATAACGCACTGTCATATAACAAATTTGAAACTATAACCGTAGAAGATGGAAATCTCGTTTATCACAGCGCTGGCAACTGCCTTATTGAAACGGAAAGCAAAACCTTGTTAGCGGGTTGTAAAAATAGCGTAATTCCAAGGGACGGTAGCGTTGAAAGAATTAAGAGCTTAGCATTCTTCCGTTGTGATATTACGAGTATAATTATACCCGAAAGCATAATCGAGATAGAAGACACTGCTTTTAGAGAATGCACTTCACTGAAAACCGTTTACAATCTTTCAGATTTGAATATTGTCATCGGTTCAAACACACACGGGGGAGTGGCATACTATGCGGAAACAGTATACAACTCTCTTGAAGAGGAAGATACATAAAACCTCACTAATAATTCGTTTTCACTTGAAAAACTAATTTAATCAAAACTAAAAACCGCCGAGCAATCGGCGGTTTTTGATTTAGAATTTAGCCACTCTATCGCTATAATTTATACCACGCTAAAACGGCTTTATGGTCTGGATTGCTTCACTATTTTACCCCACGAAACGCGGCGGTTTCGCGGGGACCCCGCGTTCGCAATGACGGAGAGAACCATAGAAACGCAATCTAATTATACTATAAAAAAGCAAGGTCTTTCCCCTTGCTTTTTCCAATTAAATTCATCATAACCAATATTTTGTATTTACTCCACAGTGATAAACTTGCTAAGCATTGCGTTGAAGTCAGCAACACAGTTGTCTTTGACTATGCCCTTTGCGAGGTTGAGTTCAATCGTGTAGCAATTCTTTGCGGGGCTTAAAAAGTCGCGCATGATGATGTTTATATCGGCGAGCATATCGCTGTCACGAAGGGAGCGAACGAAGTTGTTCATATTCTTTTCGTGCTGACCTTCTCTGTATCTCGGTCCGACGACAAGGCAACCGTCCGTGAGCTGACTCTGCAATACGAACAGTCCGCCCACGCTGTTTTTGTACATATCAACATACGCAGGGATAGCCTTCTTTATATACTTTTCTGATGAGTAATACCAGTTCCAACTGCTCTTATAAAATGACTGCAAGCAACCGTTTACGATATTGCCGCTGTCGTTATTGCGCAGGAAATACGTGTTGTTGCTACGCTGATACTCGTCCTCATCGCCCCAGATGAGAATGCACTTTCCTCTTGCTTCGCCAAGCGTAAGATTTGAGATAAACTCCAAATCACTCGTCCACGTATCGTTTGCAAGGAGCAAGTTTTCAAGATACTCGTCTATCATTTGAACGGTTTTTACTCTTGCCGATTCGTTTCCAAACTTATGTACGTCAAGTATCACGGTTTCCGTTTTGTTTTCATTCAAGAAATCGCGCACGTCCCTCAAAATATCTTTGAGATACAGGCTGTACGCAGGTCCGTGATATATGCGGCACTCTCCGTCCTTTTCCTTCACACGCAAGTCGAAATATCTCGCACCGCACGCAAGCTGGTCGGCAATATCTCTGTCCTGCGTTTCGCTGTACCACGGCATACCCGCAGTACCCGCGTCGTGCGAGCCGGGCATAACAACATTTCTAAGTAGTGTATCGTCTTTTATGTACGACTGCCAATAGGACAGCTCCGCACATGGGGCGGTCTTATCGTTTACCCTATGCGCAATGGACGCGCAAACGCTCGCGGCAATTATCACCGCCACAATCAGGCAAGCGACCAGAATCAGCGCTATTTTCGCTCCCAATTTCATCTTTCTCATATTTTCACCTCTTACTATAACGACGTAATACGAGTTTTATCTTATATTATATCCGTTTAGAATACCGCTTTTCTGAAAAGCGCAGTTTCAGTGCAAAGCTATGCGCGAAACTCACTATCTCAAAAACAGCTTGGTTTTCTTGTCCTCGATAACTCTTTCGATGACGAAATTATCAAAGTCTACTTCTTCGATAAAGTCGCGCGCAAGATACTTCACTCTGTTGAATTTCTCAAAGTGCCTTAAATGAAAAGGCAAGGATACGGGCGCGGCTATATCCAGCCTGTATGCCAGCTCCTGCAACAGCCTTTGATAGTCCTCGTCAGACAGCGACAGCTCCTCCTCGTATATAATGTCGCGGAGAATCTTGTCCCCTCTCATCACCTTTGCCCAAACCTTCATCAGTATTCCTCTACAATCTCTCCAAAGTACAGCGTGTGCAAATCGCCCGTCGGATACCACTTCTCCACCTCGGATATATCCATATTATCCATTGGCAGTTTGCCGATTATACGGCACTCGAAATACTTCTGACAGCCTCCGACGATGTATCCGTCTACGCGTTTTGCCGTCAACTTATCAAGCCCGCAGGTAGTCCACTTCTCAAACTCCCTGCCGCTCTTCGTGCCGCAAAACTTAATCTCGTCCTTCATCTCGTTGGGGTGCGGTATACTCACCGTAAACACTCCGCGCTCGTCCATAAAGGTCTTGGTGTATCTACTTTCACGCACTGGTACGACGTATACGCGCTTGCCCCACATTACGCCGATAAAACCCCAGCTTGCCACCATCACGTTGTCGCCCGAGCTTAAAAACGCACCGCTGTTGAGCGCAGTATTCAGACACTTCAAATTGTCAAACCTATTCATAATCACTCCTTGAACACAAATTTATGCCATATATTGTACGCCGAGCGATATATAAATGATAACATAGCGGCGCGATATCGGCAATAGCGATTAACAGAAATTTTTTGCAATAAGTGTCCCTTCGCAATCGTTTGATTATATGTAGTTCCTCGGGGTCCCCGCAAACACCTCTGTTTGCGGGGTGTATTGACTTGTGGTATTTTACTAAGGCAAACACAATATGGCGTGAATTTTTCAAACGGGCTTTTTGTAGTTTGATTTTATTTTCCGCTTGTGATATCCTATAACTCCATCACACTTAGGAGTAGATATATGAGCTTTGCAAAGTTTTCAAGCGACTTCCTCATGGAAACCTTCACTCTCGTTGACAATCTGTTTATCAACGAGTATCTACCCTCTTGCGATGAAAAGCAGATAAAGATTTATCTGTACGGCTTGTATCTCTGCGCAAATCCCGCAAACGACAATTCTCTTGAAGCCTTATGCTCTCGCTTGGATATGAAAGAAAACGAGATAATTAAGACGTACACCGACTTCGAGGATATGGGACTCGTGCAGATAATTTCACGCGAGCCGCTCGAAGTCAAGTATCTTAGCCTTAAACGCTCTATGCAGCCGCCAAAGAAGTACAAGGGCGAAAAGTGGAATGATTTCAACACTCATCTTCAACAGCTCTTCCCCGAGCGTATGCTCACCCCAAACGAGTATAACGAGTACTATACGTTCCTTGACGACAGCAAGATGGAACACGACGCAATGCTTATGATTGTGCAGTATTGCATTGATTTGAAGGGAATGGGCGTGCGCTACCCTTATATCCTCACCGTTGCAAGGAACTGGGCGAACGACGGCGTACGCACCGCGCAGGACGTTGAGAATAAGCTTAAAGAGTACGACACTCAATCCGAACAAATGCGCACCGTGCTTGCCGCTATCGGCAGAAAAGGCGGAGCGGAGCTTGAAGAAAAGCAGATGCTTCTCAAATGGACGCGTAGCTGGGGATACGAGCTTGACGCTATACTCGCCGCGGCAAAAACTCTCAAAGGCGGCAAGAGCTTCACTAAGCTCGACTCTAAGCTTGACGAGTTTTACAGAATGTCTATATTCTCTGCCGAGGAGATGAAAGGCTATCAGGTGCACCGCGAGCATCTGAAAGACCTTGCCATTAGCATAAACAAAAACCTCGGCGTGTTCTACGAATCGTTTGAGCATGAAATCGAGGTCTACATCTCGCCGTGGACGGCTAAGGGCTTCGAGGATAAGGCGCTTACGAAGATAGCGCACCACTGCTTTATCACCAATATCCGCACCCTTGACGGAATGAACAACGTCGTAAACAAGTTCTATGCGCAAGGTCGCCTCAGTGCGGACAGCATAGACGAGTATCTGCGTTTACAGATTGAGCAGGACGCGAAGATAAAGAAGATTATCGAAAAGAGCGGTCGCTCGCGCAACGTCACTCAATCCGACCGCGACTACTATCATACGTGGACGGTCACTTGGGGCTTCGACGACGAGGTCATACTCTATGCGGCGGAACAGGCTACGTTCAAGACCTACCCCACTCCATACATCAATCAGCTTTTATCAACCTACAAGGCAAACGGCGTAACTACGGTGGAGCAAGCAAAGAAGCTACCTATTGCAAGCGGCAATGACAAACCGCGCAAAGCGGACTTCGAGGAGCGTAGCTATACCGCAGAAGAACTGCACTCTATCGTGACGAGTATCGACAGCCTCAACGATTCGGATTTGTGAGATTAAGATGAAAGAAAGAGCTATAAACAACGCACTTGCCATAAGGCAGTCAAGAATAGACGCGGCAAAGCGACTGGCGGAAGTCAAAATGGAGAAAGCGCTCGCTATCCCCGAGATTTCTTCCGCTCATTCCGCATTTTTGGAAAAACGCTTTTCTGCATTTAGGGAAGGCGGCATAAGCGAGATTGAAGTTGAAAAGGCGCACGAAGCGTATATTTCCGCACTCAAAAAGTACGGATTTTCCGAAAGCGATTTTGACTACACCCCCATCTGCCCTATTTGCAGCGATAAAGGTAATGTGGACGGCAAAACCTGCAAATGCGTTTGGACGGAGTATATAAAAC
>CAMWIB010000066.1 GCA_947174215.1 uncultured Clostridia bacterium | reverse complement strand
CCTCCAAAGTATGACGAGGACGGCAACGAGATAAAGGAAGATGATTCTTTCATTCAGCTCAACACCGAGATTGTCCCGGAAGTTACCGGTACGTTCACACTTGATGAAACGGAAGGTATGTCGCACGACCAGATTAGACAGATTATCGTCACTCTTGACAGCAAATACGGCGGCACGGTTACAAAGCTTGGTATGAACTTCCGTCTTGCTACGTCTGGCGATAAAGCGAAGGCAATATTGAAAGGCTACTTCGACTGGCTTGGCAATATGATGAAAGGCGACCTCGGTATGTCCTTTAAGTACAGCCAGCCCGTTGCGGACGTCATCGTCCAGAATATGGGCATCTCATTTGCAATCGCGTTTATAGCTACAATTTTGCAATTCCTCATTGCAATTCCGCTCGGTATTAAGGCGGCAACCAAACAGTACGGCGTTGTTGACTATACCGTTACGATATTCGCAATGATTGGTATAAGCTTACCAACCTTCTTCCTTTCGGCAATTGTGATAAGGGTATTCTCAGTCGGACTCGGTTGGTTTGACGTCGGCGGTATAGCCTCGGCGTCCATGCCTGTCGACGCGTCTTGGATAACCAGACTTGGCGATAACCTCTGGCATATGGTCTTGCCTATGTTCGTATTGGTCGTTCTTTCAATCGGTTCGCTTATGCGTTATACGAGAACGAACACCCTCGAAGCACTTAATGCCGACTACGTACGTACGGCTCGCGCTAAGGGTTTGAGCGAAAGGACGGTTATTTACAAGCACGCGTTCCGTAATACTATGATACCGCTCGTCACGCTTATGGCAGGTATTTTGCCAAGCTTGTTCGGCGGCGCAATGATTACTGAAACCGTGTTCAGTATCCCCGGTATAGGTAAGAAAGCATACGACGCTCTGCTTGTCGCGGACGTGCCGTTTATAATGGGTTATAATATGTTTATGGCGATATTGACGGTTGTCGGTACGCTATTCAGCGACTTGATGTATGCGGTGGTTGACCCGCGCGTTAAGATTGGTAAATAGGGGAGGTGCATATGATAAACGATGATAATGTAAAAGAACCTATCGTAGCAGAAAATCTCTCCGATACGAACGTTGTAAACGTCGGCGAGGAGATTGCCGATAATACCGTGCAGAAGGAACAGCTTACTGAGGATAGCGCTGTAAATTCAGTGCTTGACAGCGAGAGTATGAAAACCGTACACGGTGAAGAAACCTTAAATGCAACTACGCATGATGATGTTCCTGCGAGCAGTGAGGAGTTGGAAAAAGCTCTCTCTCCCGAAAAGGAGAATAAGTTCGCCGCTTTGCTCGCTACCGTAAAGGATAAGTGTGCCGAGGCGGGCAAGAAGTGCAAAAAGCTCGTATATAAGCTGCTTAAAAAGGAATACGTAGAAGAGAACGATTGCGCTGAAAACGGCGCGCAAGACTCTGAGGGAGAGAAAGAGGAAAGCTTAGAGGAAATTACGGGACGTACGCTTAGCCCGGGACGAATCGTAATGAAGAGATTCTTCCGTTCTAAGCTCTCAATGACAGGTCTTGTAATACTCATTGCACTCTTCCTGTTCTCATTCTTTGGACCGTTGTTTGACGTACTTCCGTTCATCTGGGGCGAAAAAGAATCCGACCGTTCTACAAACGTGGAGAAGGCATTTGCCACGGAGGTCATTATTGACGCTGATGTCAACAACGAGTATGCCGTCTATGACGAAACCGAAGGCGCAAGCAATAAGGTTTACATAATCGTTAAATCAAGTCCTAAGAACAACCAGAAGCCGTCTGCAAATCACTGGCTGGGTACTGACGACAAGGGCTTCGACGTGTTGTCACGTCTTATGTACGGCGGAAGAATATCCCTTACACTCGGTTTTGTCGTCGTTTTGCTTGAAACGCTTCTCGGCGTTGTGCTTGGCGGCATATCGGGTTACTTCGGTAAGTGGGTTGACCAGATTATTATGCGTATAGTTGATATATTCAACTGCGTGCCAACGCTTCCGATGTTGATGATTGTCGGCGTTGCGCTTGAATCACTCAACATGTACGGACCTGAAAGACTGTATATAATGATGGCAATGATGACGCTGTTCGGTTGGGCAGGTACGGCAAGACTTGTTCGCGGTCAGATTTTGTCCTTGCGTGAGCAGGACTTCATGCTGAGCGCAGAGGCAAGCGGTCTTACAATCAGGAGAAAGATATTCAAGCACCTCATTCCAAACGTACTTCCTCAGCTTATCGTTTCAATGACATTGGGACTTGGTAGCGTCATTCTTATGGAAGCAACGCTTGGCTACCTCGGTATCGGTTTGCCGACAGAGTATGCAACGTGGGGTAACATGATAAATGCCGCCGCAAACAGCACTGCGCTCAGGTTGTATCCGCACCTGTGGATTCCGCCGGGAGTCTGCATCGTGCTTGCCGTTCTCGCATTCAACTTCGTAGGCGACGGCTTGCGCGACGCATTTGACCCGAAGGCAAGGAGATAAGCCATGAAGCAAGAAGAAAAAAAGCAAAAGAATAAACATTATATATCCGCTAAGGAATCGCGCGAAATTGTAAAAAACAATAATCGCACTATCCGCGAGCTTCAAAAAAAGCGTAAGGGATACACGCGCGAGGACTACGTAACGGAGATGAAAGACCCGAACAATATCGTCGAGTTTGACGATTTGCACACCTACTTCTTTACAGATAACGGTGTTGTAAAAGCAGTCAACGGCGTATCGTTCAGCATTCCGCAAGGCTCAACCGTCGGCGTTGTCGGCGAATCGGGTTGCGGCAAGTCCGTTACCAGTCTTTCGCTTATGCAACTCGTACAAGGTCCTATGGGACAGCTTGTAAGCGGAAGCATTCGTTTCCGCTCCACCGTACGCGAGCCGCACGCCGAGCCGCTTATGGAGCAGAAGCTTGACGAATCTGGCGCACCCGAGCTTGACGAGAACGGCAATCCCGTAATGGTTCAGGTCTTAGACAAGAAGGGCAATCCCGTTTTCAAGAAGAAGGGCAAAGAGCCGTTGATGATTCAGGAAGTTCGCCTCGAACCCGTGTTTGACGAGAACGGCGAGCCTGTGATGATACAGGCGCTTGACAAAAAGGGAAATCCCAAGTTCACGAGCCGTAAGCTTGAAAAGGGTAAGAATGGCGAAGAGGGCGCGCTTGAAGGAAACGACGCTTCGGCACTCAATAACGGCGAGTCGGAGCAAAGCGAGCAGAACGACGGAGTACAAACCGAGTCTGTTCTTTCAGAAAGCACAAGCTTTGAAGAGCGCAACGAAAGCGCAGTGGAGGATTTGAAGAAGTTCTCCTTTGGCGAGATTATTGCTCCTTTGAGAGAGAAAACGTTCTATGAAGACGAAGATGAGGAAGAAGTTGTCGAAGAGAAGAAGTTCTCAATCGGCGGCGTCGTTACGACCGTAAGAGAAGGCATTTCTTCCGCAATGGACAAGGTTGTACAAAAGGTTACGTCAGTTCTTCCTCAGTACGAGAAGGACCCTGTAATGGTACAGAAGGTTGTCGAAGTTCCCGTATTTGACGAGGACGGCAATCCAAAGATGGTGCAGGCGTTAAACAAGTATGGCAGACCGAGATATAAGAATAAGTACGACGAACACGAGGAAGTCGTAGATATCGCAAAAATGCCTCTCTCCGAAATGTCGAAGATTCGCGGCAGAGAGATAGCTATGATATTCCAAGAGCCTATGACGAGCTTGAACCCCGTATTTACCATAGGCTATCAGCTTGACGAGGTCACGCTCCTGCACGTCGGCGGCGCGGATAAAGAGGACGCAAAGAAGCGCAGTATAGAGATGTTGAAGCTCGTTGGTATCGCAATGCCCGAACACGTGTACAACTCCTATCCGCATCAGCTTTCAGGCGGTATGCGTCAGCGCGTTATGATTGCAATGGCGCTTTGTTGCAATCCTAAGCTTATTATCGCTGACGAGCCTACGACCGCGCTTGACGTTACGATACAGGCGCAGATTCTCGACCTGTTGCGCGAGGTAAAGGATAAGATAAGCGGAAGCATTATGCTTATCACGCACGACCTTGGTGTTATTGCGGAAATGGTTGACTACGTCGTCGTTATGTACGCGGGCAGAGTCGTAGAAAAGGGTACGGTAAGAGAGATATTCAAAAATCCGCTTCACCCGTACACGATTGGCTTGCAGAAGAGTAAGCCCGTAGTCGGCAAGAACGTGGATAGACTGTACAGCATCCCCGGCAACGTACCAAACCCGATTGATATGCCGTCCACCTGCTATTTCAGAGATAGGTGCGATATGCGCTGTGAGGAGTGCCGCGGAGATTATCCCGAAATGGTGCAGGTATCGCCCACTCATTTCGTGGCTTGCCACAGATATAAGGATTTGCAAAAGGAGGATAACGAATGAGCGACCTCACAAATTTTAATGACGAAGCTGTGAATAACGCAGTGTCGGAAGACGCCTTGAACGACGGCGCGGTAGAGAACGTTTTGGACGATAGCTCTGCGCACGAGGAAGAAAGCGTATCCGCAGAGGCTTCGCAAAACACGAAGGAAAGCGCAACGCCTCACGTTGAAGCAGTGTGTTCCGGCAAATGCTCTGCCTGTCAGTCTGACTGCGCGGAGAGAAAGAGCGCGGATAGACCAAGCATCGATAATAAAGAACCGTATCTTTTGAGAGTCAAAAATTTGAAGGAGTATTTCCCGATAAAGACCTTCTTTGACAAGAGAAAGAACGTATACCTCAAAGCTGTTGACGGCGTTTCCTTCAATCTTAGACAGGGACGCACGATTGGTATAGTCGGTGAGTCGGGATGCGGAAAGACTACGCTTGGAAGAACCATACTCAGGCTTTACGAGCCTACGGACGGCGAGATTATATTTGACGGTCATCACATCGAGAAGATAAAGGGCGAGGCACTCAGAAAGTTGCGCCCCAATTTCCAGATGATATTCCAAGACCCGTATTCCTCGCTTTCTCCAAGACTTACGGTCGGTGAGATTGTCGGCGAAGCGGTCAAGACGCACAAGATTGTGTCTAAGGAAGACTATAAGGATTACGTCGTTGACATAATGCTCAAATGCGGACTTCAACCGCACTATTTCGAGAGATATCCTCACGAGTTTTCGGGCGGTCAAAGACAGCGTATCTGCATTGCAAAGGCGCTCGCATTGAAGCCGAAGCTCGTTATCTGCGACGAGCCTGTTTCCGCACTTGACGTGTCCATACAGGCGCAGGTTATCAACTTGTTTAAGGATTTGCAGGAAGCGGAGAACCTTGCCTACATATTCATTTCGCACGACTTGTCCGTCGTTGAGCATATCTCCGACGAGGTTGGCGTTATGTACCTCGGCAATATGGTTGAGTTCGGCACGAAGGACGACCTGTTCTCCAACCCGATGCACCCGTACACGGAAGCGTTGTTCTCGGCAGTTCCTATTCCCGACCCAGATACGAAGATTAAGCGTATAATCTTGCAGGGCGATATTCCGTCGCCTGCGCATCCGCCAAAGGGCTGTAAGTTCCATACTAGATGTAGCAAGTGTATGGATATATGCAGTCAGGTTGAGCCTAAGTTCAAGGATTACGGCAACGGTCACTTCGTTGCGTGTCATCTGTATTCGCAGGACTAAAAGCGCAGAGTATGGCGATTTACGTACGTATACAAAGGTAAAAATCAAATTATAAACGGTATAGAGGCGTTCTATACCGTTTCTATTTGACGGGAACGTATCGACAAGGTTTTGCTCTTTATTGACAAAATTTTGCTCGCTAACTATAATTTAATTGTTGTTATTTTTATCAACGAGGATAGTAAAAATTATGAAACTTACGTTAAAACATTGTCTTTTGGTAGTTTTATCGGTGGCGTTTATTGCCGCCATAGTATGGGCGGCTATTCCCGTAAGCGCCGCATACGCGCAGGACGGAAATATAACCTGCGTATCCGCATCTGGTAAGTACCTCAACGACGATTATTTGGCGGTTCACAGAATACCGACGAGTATGATGTCGTATGAATCCGCGGGCGGCGGTTCTATTGCTAACGCATTTGACGGGAACTGGAATTCATATTGGGAAACCACAAAGGAGAACAACGGACAGAACTCCGACAATCCCACATTCTTGAATGCGATTACCGTTACGTTCAGCAAAGCCGTTGAGGTTCAAAGCATAGCCTACGCC
>CAMWIB010000065.1 GCA_947174215.1 uncultured Clostridia bacterium | reverse complement strand
CTGTTTATACAGCTTTGCAACCGCCAGTCTTGACGCCGTATCGTATTTGAGCTTCTTCTTAAAATCGAAATATTTCAGCCCTATATAGCCCTTGCCGAGCGCGACGAGGTCTGCGCTTGCGGACTTATAGTTGAAGCCGACCGCCGTATCCGCGACGAAGGTTATGGGAATCTCCAAGCCCTTGAAGCCGTGGAAGGTGGATATATGCACGCGCTCGCCGCCGCCCGCCGAAATACGGCTATCCTCTCCCTCCGAATATCCGTCAAGGAATTTGCCGAGCGAGATGTCGCTCTGCGAAGAAGCGCTTGCAACAAACGCTTTAAGTCCGTACACTTCCGCCTCGCCCTCTCGCGTGAGATAGGCGTCGTAGCAGAAATCGGATATAATTCCGCTCATCAGCTCGGACACGTTTTTGAAGCTCGCCTTTATGCGGTAGGTATCAAGCATAGAAAGCGTAGCACGTATCTTACCTGCAAGCAAACGTACATTTTCATCTTCGTTATCCGCTTCGCAGGAAAGACCTCTCACCTTGTCGTACAGACATTCGCCGTCCTGCGCCGCTATAAACGCAAGCTCGTCCTCGCTGTATCCACCGAAGAAGGACAGCATAAAGCCTGCAAGCGGAATATCCTGCCTCGGGTTGTCAAGCACGCGAAGCATTGATATAAGCTCGCGCTCGGGGCGGGACTCGCTTTTGCCGAATACGCTCTCGTCAACGGGAATCCCCTCCGACCTAAGCACTTCGATAATCTGCTGAGCGCCCGTCGTTCTACTGCGGAAAAGTATGGCAATATCTCCGTAACCAATGTACTTTCCGTCGTCTGTTTTCGCTCTGCCAACAAGCGACTTTATCTCGCGTGCAATAAATTTGCCCTCGCTTATCGCCGCTTTTACACCCTCTTCCGCCTGTACGTGGTCGGTTATATCGTAAAGCCCCTGCGCGTCTACACGCTCCGCTTTTTTGTCGGTAAAGAGATGTACTTCAACCCGTCCGTCGTCGGGCATACCGTCAATCTCGAACGCGGCGGTGTTCTTATAGTCAACGTCCGCGGTTTTCTCCGTCATAACGGCGTTGAACACTCCGTTGACGAATGCAAGTATCTTGCGCGCGCTTCTGAAATTGCGGTTGAAGTCTATCGCCGTTCCACCGCCGTTTTTATACCTCTCCTGCCTTGCAAGGAATATCTTCGGGTCCGCAAGACGGAAGCCGTAAATGCTCTGCTTCACGTCGCCAACCATAAAGCACTCGCCCTTGATAAGCTTTTGGATAATGAACTCCTGCGTGGGGTTTACGTCCTGATACTCGTCAACGAAAACCGCGTCGTAAACTCTGCCCAAACTTGGATAATCTTTAAGAAGGCTGACCGCCAAATGTTGCAAATCTTCAAAAGATAACACGTTGTTTTCCTTTTTAAGTCTTGCAAGCTCGTTATCAAAACGCGAGGTTATTTCCAGCAATTTATATACGTAAAGTGCGTTTTGTGCAAATTTATTTTCAGAATCATCCCATATCTCCTTCAACTCGCACATTTCCTTCACTATGTCAAACAACTCGTCATTATAGAATTTCGTAATAGCCGCCCACGTCTTTTCGTAATCCGAACGCTTAGTGCTTCCACCCTTCAATGACGGCTTTTCCGTGTCGTACGCAACGGATAGCATACCGTTAAAATCTGCGGAGGCAAGCATTTCCTGACAAAGCTCAATTGCAATCTGCACCGCCTCGATATGCTTTGAAAGCACGGTTCCCGATATCATCTCAGCGATTTCCTCAAACTTTTTGAGCGCGTCCTCGAAAAACGACTTATAGTAGTTTTCAAATATCTTTCCAAACTCGCCGTCTGCAAATTCATCTTCATCCCAGATATCTATAAAGTCGTCATCTTCATCAAAATCATCGTCAAGTTCATCGTCGGACTCGTCGTCATATATGTTTTCACTCTTGCCGATACTCGCAAATTTGTAGCAGCTGTTCACGTTATCGAAAAACTGCTTCTTGTCGGGCTGAATATCTATCATATCGTGCAGTTTAATTATATTGGCTTTGAGATTATCCTCCTTTCTTGCCTGCGAGAATATTTCAACGACGTCCATAAATGCGTCGTCGCCCTCCTCCGAGTATGCGCTGAATACGTTCTCCAAAGCCTCGTTCATGTACGCGGCGTGCGCCTGCTCGTCAAGCACCTCGAAAGTTGGTGAAAGCCCGAGCTTATCAAAATTGTCGCGCAACAGCGAATTGCAAAAGCTGTGTATCGTGCAGATATGGCAGAACGGCAAATCATCAAGCTCCTTGCTGAAACGCTCTCTCGCCTCGCCGACCTCTGAGCAAGCCCTGTCAAACAGCTCGCCGTGCAACCTCTCTTTAAGCTCGTCCGCGGCGGCTACGTTGTACACAAGCACGAGCATATTGCGAAGCGAATAGCCCTCCGCTATCATAAGTATTATGCGCTTGACCATAGTTGAAGTTTTGCCGCTACCCGCCGCCGCCGAAACGATAACGCGCCCCTTCGTGAGTACGGCCTGCTTCTGCGCGTCCGTAAGCGTAAGCTTGCCGTCCTTTCTAAGTACGTCAAGGCGCTCGTCATCAGAAGCCGAACATACAAATTTATTTACTGAATTTTTGTCATCAAGTGTTTGAGTCATTCCTTAAACTCCTTATTTGCGTTCGCTTTTTCAGCGGTGCCGCCACCGTCATTCTTATTTGTTTCACTCTTACCGTTTTCACCGTCGCTATCCTTATCGGAAATATCGAAGGACGACATTCCCGCCGTGCCGAGCTTACGCTCGTTACACTCGCGGTAGGCGCAAATCTCCGCAAAGTTACAGTTCTTACACGTATCCTTGACGGGTGACGGCTTTATATATCCGTTTGCTATCTCATCGGCACCCTTTTCTGCAAGGCGAACCGCGTAGTTGCCAAGCAAATCGAACGCGTGCCTCGGCAGATGTACGTCGGGATTTAACGTCTTTCTATCCCTCGCAAGCCTGTACGGAACAACCGACTCCCTCGGCGCGTATGCCGCTACGCTGTCAAGCTGTGCCATAATGCTCTCGTTATTCGTGACCTGCCCCTTAAACTTGTATCTGCTCGTATCGTCGCTCATAAAGCCTGCGAATATCGGCAGATAGAATACGCCTACGGGCTTCGCTTTAAGGCTGTCCTCAACAGCCTTCATATAGATGTAAAGCTGAATCTTCTGTCCGTAGTACAGCTCCTTCAAAGTCAGGTCCGCGCTCTTGTAGGTCTTATAGTCAACTATGGTGAACATATCTCCGCACGTATCGACCCTGTCAATCGTACCTTTGAGTCTGACCGTCCTATCCCCGACTTTAAGCGTCATAGGCTGTATGCCGTCCTCGCCTATCTTAGCTTCGAGTAAGGCGGGCTTAAACTCCGAGCGCTGATATATCTCGTACAAATCCTCGCAAACGCGTACGCCCTCTTCCTTTACGCGGCGTAGCAGTCTGCCGATATCCTGCTTTTCAAGCAAAACCTCAAAGCCGTTCACGCGTATAGCTTCGTCGAAATACGCATACGCCTTATCTCTTATATCCTCCGCTTTCGTAAGCACGCCGTCGCGCACGTCCGAGAAGAATTTCTCTAAGATATAGTGAAGTACGGTTCCGTTTTCCGTACCCTCCTGCTTGCCGTCCTTACGCTTGCGCAAGCCTAAAATATACTTGAAGTAATGGGAATACGGACAGTTGAAGAAGGTTTCGAGCCTGCTCACGCTCGTAGTATCCTTAAAGTACGCACCGTCGGGCAAAGCGACTCTTTCGGGGGTATCGTACACTCCGTCGAGCCTTAGCTTATCGTTCTCCGCCATACACTCGTACGCCGAGCCGTACGCTATACGCTCTTCCAAAATCGCCCTTCCTGATACGGCGTTGCGAAGAACCTCGTAGTAACAGCTCTTCTCGGTTGCAAACAGCGTAGCCGCGCGCTTAGCGCACCCGTCCGCACCAAGTCTTGTGAGTCTATCAAATTCTATCCTCTTTATTTCAAGGGGTGCGCCGTTCTCGCAAAGCATATCCGAAAGCTCTTTCATAATGGTAGACGGTCTAAGCGAAACGCCGCCACCGGACTCGGGATAGCTCACGTGAAGCACGCCGTGCGGCTTTTTCATAACGTCGCATATGGCGTACATATCCGTCATAAGCTTCTGCCTTTCGTTTGGCGTGACGTTGAGTCCAAGCTTCTCGAAATACTCCTCGTCGTTTGGCGTAAGCACACAACCGCCGCCCGACGTGCGCGGGAGCTTGTCGTTGGTCGCACCGAGAATATATATATATCGCCAGCCCCCATAAAGCGGCTGTCATAATCGCCCACGAACACGCAGTCAAGCGACGTAGGCACGAGCGCAATCTTCAAGGTTTTGAGCATTGCCTTGAATATACTCTCAAACTTTGCGATATCCACGTCAAGGTCAAGCACGCTTTCAATCTCGTTAAGTATGGCGTCAAGCTTTCTATCCACCTGTTCGGCGCACTTCTGATAGTACGCGCTAAGCTCCGTGAGCTTTTCCACGTGCGCGTTCCAAGCTTTGTCGGAGCGTTCAAGCAGATTACGCACCGCAGTAACGAAGTCAAGAATTTTACACTCGTTCTTGATATTGAGCGGCGCAAGCGTTTCTATAAGCGCGACTCGCACGATATTTGGAATTTCATTCTCCGCTACGGTATTGCCATTTTTCAAAAACGCGCGATTAGAACTGCGTTTTGCACGATTATCGTCCTCTTTCAGCGTAAATTCCGCAAATAGACGCGAGCGGTCTATATTGTATTTCAGCAAGTAATTCTCAAACAGAAATACGGACTCCTCACCACCGTCCACGCTGTATGCAAACAAGGGATTTTTTACGAAGTCAATCACTTCTCTGCGCCTGAAACCGCTTCTTACGCACGCAATGGCGTCAAGGATATAGCGCACTCTCGTCTGCTCGGAAAACATCTCCTTTTTGTCGATAAAGAATGGAATATCGTAACGCGAAAATACGGCTTTCATTTCCGCGGCGTAGTCCGCGATATCGCTTACGAAAACCTCAAAGTCCTTATATCTTCCGCCGTTTCTTACGCGCTCCACAACGTCAAGCGCGAGCGCAAGCACCTCTTCGTATCTGTCGTTTGCACATCTTAGCTCAACCTTTCCGCCGTTTTCCACTCCGCACTTTGGCGGGCGATATGAAAACAGCTGCGTAGAGATTGCCTGTACCGGCGGTGCAAGCTCCTCATCGTTGCACTCTATCTGCACTCTGTCTGGACAAGCGGCTTTTAGCTTCGCTATAACTCTGTCAGGATATATGCGGCGGTTTGGATTGTCGTAGCCGCTCGTAACTCCTATCGTCAAGGACATAGCGTTCTTTGCAAGCCCTGATATTATGGCAAGCTCGGGCGCGGAAAACTCGTATATATCCGTGCAATAGAAATGCGCCCCCGCTACGCTTTCGGGGTGCGACTCTATAAACTCCGCAAGCGCGTAAAGCCTCGTTGACGAGTCGCTATGTCTGCCGCTTAGCGCTTCGAGATAACCGTCGTATATCAACGCTATATCGCTCGTCTTTGCTTTGAGTGACGGCGACATACTGTCGATATTAGCGCGCAACATCTCCGTCGTTATGCCACTGTTTCGTATAGCGGTAAGCGCGGCATAAAGCTCGCTTGCAAAGCCGTCAGCAAGCGCGACTTTTCCGTAGTATTGCAGCCTGTCGCGGTTCTCGGCAATGACTTTGCCTATAAGCATAACCGAGCCTTCGGGTGTAAGACACTTTTTTATGTCTTTTCCTACGAGCCTGTCCGCAAGCCTCGTAAATGACATAACCTCTATGCCAAACGTGCTTTCGATATTCAAAGAGGATATGAGTCCCCTCTCCACGGAAGCGGTGAACCTATCGGGTGCAATGACGATATTGCTGTCGCCGATATTTGCCTTCAAGTGTTTGAGTACGCCGCGATATGCGCCGCGCGATGAATTTGACGTAATTATTTTCATATTTTGATTATAACAAGTTCTATGTACCGTTTCAATCCCATACTCAAAATAAATAAAAATTAAAAATTTTTATTTATTCAAAATTATATATATATTATAAAGCATAAGCCGACGAGCTGTATACTCATCGGCTTATGATATTATTGTTTGTGACTGTTGAGTTGCAATTATACTATTGATTTATTTGCGCAATTCTATGCTGTTTTTATATTGTTTTGACAATTTTACGCTTCCCACTCTTTCACGCGCTCGGCATAGAAATCGCTTGCAATA
>CAMWIB010000064.1 GCA_947174215.1 uncultured Clostridia bacterium | reverse complement strand
CGCACGGTTGGTCGCCGCCATAACGATGATTGAGCTACTTGCCTCGAAGCCGTCCATCTGTACGAGCAACTGGTTGAGGGGTTGCTCTCTCTCATCGTTGCCGCCGCCAAGACCTGCGCCTCTCTGTCTGCCAACCGCGTCAATTTCGTCAATGAAGATGATGCACGGCATATTCTTTTTTGCTTGGTCGAACAAGTCACGAACACGCGAAGCGCCGACGCCAACGAACATTTCAACGAAGTCTGAACCGCTGATAGAGAAGAACGGCACGTCCGCCTCGCCCGCAACCGCTTTTGCAAATAAGGTCTTACCTGTTCCGGGAGGCCCTACGAGGAGTACGCCGCGGGGAATACGCGCGCCGATATCCGTATATTTCTTGGGGTGCTTCAAGAAGTCAACAATCTCTTGAAGCTCCTGCTTTTCCTCATCCGCACCGGCGACGTCGCCAAAGCGCACCTTTATATCGCGCACCTGATTCGCCGTCGTCTTGCCGAAGTTCATCGCCTGATTGTTCGCGCCCATCGAGCGGCGAAGAATAATCACGAAAATTACAGCAATCACGATATAAAGAAGAATCGGCACGAGTATGCTCGATATCATCGAACCGCTTGACGGGTCGTTGTACTTGATTGTTACCTTACGGCAGTTATCCGCCGCATAGGAGTTATATTCTTCGACGAGCTTTGCCCATTCCTCGATATTGTCCTGCAAGACCGCACGCGACGGAATGTTTGCATAATACTTATATTTGCTATCGCCGACAACCTTTATGTTTACGGAGTATGAGCCGTTGACCTCTAAGCTCTCGATTTTACCCTCGTAGAGCCAATATTGAAGGCTGTCCTTGTCACCCGTATAGTTTATTTCCTTGGGCGCACTGAGTGAATACGCCAAAGCGATGGCGGCGATAATCACTATAACTATGGCAACCACGATGATTATATTACGTTTGGTGGTATGTTTCATCTGTCCTCCTCTAAAATGCCATAAACGAATATATTATATTATAACACATTCAGTAATTATAAAAACTAAATGCAAAATTGTCAACACACTTAGCGCTTATACTTTGCACTCTGATAACTATTGATTTTATGCTACGCTTATAGTATGTTCAAAATTCTACGCTATAATTGTTAAAATTTGATTAAATGTATGTAATTTATTCCTCTCGCACTTCGTGCGGGAAGGATTTAGATAACTACCCGCCGTGTACACTAAATGCAATAACCCCCATCTTTCCCTTCGGGTTTTTCTCCCACCACTCGAAAATCACCCCACAAAACAGGGACGTTTTGTGGGGCATTACACAAGGTATGACAGTCGGCGCAATTATGCGCTCAATAGCGCGCTTTTTAGCAAAATCGACACTTTATATGCAAGGTCTTGCACATAAACTGGCGATACAGACATCAACCGCATAAGCGGGTCATCACCGCTTTCGGCGACGACGGCAAGAATTCCAACGTCACCAAAGCGAGTTTTTTTGCCTTTTATGGCGGCTGGACAGACTCCGTCGTTACGGAGCAAAATCTGTCCGACTTTGTCACGACTGCCAAGGCTTGCGTCTACGGCGATAAAGAGCGCGTCGCTATGCACGGCTTTAATGAAGGCAAGCCACTCGCCCATATTTTTGCCGTTTACTGTGTGTTCTTCCGTACCGTACACGAAGGCGGGAACGCCGTAAACGTCGCGGAGCATACTCCCGACCTGCGGTCCGAGCGAGTCGCCGGATATCGCCATAGTGCCGAAGCACACCACTACGACGGGTCTTTCGCCCATATCGGCTACAGCGCGGAACATACCGCCTATAAGCGGAGCCATATCGGGGTCGTCATACGAGCCGTTACCGTGCAAACCGCCGCCGCACAGCTCGCTTTCCTGCGCAAATTGATTTAACAGCATATTGGTTTTTGTAATTTTTTTCATTGTTTGATTGTTGTCAAAACTGTCAAAATTCATACGTGCTAACGTGTTTTACAACTGGCAAAGACTGGCAATCTTAAAATAGAGGTTGCACAAGTTGTTTATATAAGCTATAATAAACTGTCAAAGAATAATAAACGCGCACATAGCATACATATACGCGAGCGCACGCGGCGCGAACGGACAGAGGTACAACGGGCATGACATTTTCAATCTTATCTGCGACATCTTATGCGGACATAGCGTTTTTCGTCCTGCTTGCGCTCGGTCTTGTCGGCGGTATACTCGGCGGCGTTGCAAGAGCATTGAAGGGTTTATATAAATCCGTAGCGGTTATTCTTTTCTCGCTGTTGCTCGTAGGCGCAACGCTTACGCCGCTTTGCAAATCTGCGATGTTCCGCCCTATCCACAACTCGTTCACCAATATGTCGAGAGATTGGGGCGTGGTATTTACCGAACCAATTCATATTGCCAAAGACGGCTCGTACTACATCGTAGTGGAATACGACGGCGATTTTCAGAAGATGCCGCTTGAAAGCGCAAACGGTCGCGGGCTTGTGGACGCGTCCAAGGGTCAACTTGCATTGTGGCTTGCGGAAAGATTTATTACCAAGGAAAACGAGGGACAGTCGCTAAGCGACGCGGCGGCGAGTATGTTCACAAGCATCATCGTTGCGATTATCGCGTTCATAGTATACTGCATACTGCTTTCGCTTCTCTGCTTCGTGCTTCGCAAGCTGTTCAAGCACTTGCACGAGTCCGACAGCTCCGTAGTCCGTACGGTTGACAGAGTTTTGGGCGCACTGCTTGCAATGACGCTCGCACTGCTGTTCATTCTGCTCGTACTCGGCATACTGCACACTATGGGCAGAATTATGCCAACCATAGACGAGTATCTCAAAAACTCAATCGTCTGCGGATACCTGTACGAACATAATCCGATAGGAATAATCTTTGCGCGAATATTCGGGTGAAGCACTACGTTGAATTACTCTACAAACGTTTGTGCAATAACGTCGGCAAACAGTAAACACGCGTGGCGTGTTCGGAGAAGGTTCTCAACCAAATAGCTTAACGAGCATTTGTGCAATAACGTCAGCAAACAGTAAACACGCGAAGCGTGCGCATACTGCGCTTCGTATAATAAAATTTGAACCATAGCAACGCTATATAGTGAGGTAGTTATGAAATTTTTACGCCACTCTTTGACTTTCGTCATGGGTATGATACTGGGTATCATCATCATCGTGATTGCAGTCGGCGGTACCGTACTTGTACTCGGTACACAGATGACGGTCGGCAAATTACAGCAGACGTTTATCGGCGAGGAAATCATCAAATCGGACAGCGCAATTTACGACAAGAAAGCGCTCGAAGCCGTACAGTTCGCAATAAGCGACATACAAAACTTAGATACGCTGAGCCTTAAAACGCTGTACGAACACTACGGCATTGACGTGTTCAAGGGGGTAAGCGGTCTTAACTTCTCTGATAAGGAATTTTATGACCAGCCCATCACCGCCGTATTTAAGGACGCGTCCACGCTTATCAACTCATTCTCCCTCAATGAAATAAGCGTGCTTCTCGGCAAGGACTTCGACTTCTCGAAGTTCAATCTCCCAATACTTAACGAAAACCTCGACGTAGGCATTTCTACCGCTATCACGAATATTCTGAATTCCGTCAATGGCGACCTTTCTATCCGCAGAATAAAGAATACCCTCGGCTTGGACCTTGGCGTTGACGACAACGACCTTATCCGCGAATTGCAGGATATAAAGGTTTCCGACTTCGGCAAAGTACTCAACGTCCTCAGACTCGACACCCTGCTTAATGCGGATACCGACACGTTTGTAAAGAGCAATTACAAGCAAGCCGATAAGTTTGTGAAAGTCGACGCCTATGAAAGAGTTTCAACCGCCGACCTTAAAGATAAAGACAAAGTCTTACCCGGCGCGCGCACCTACCTCTACGGCGCAAAGGACTCTGACGGCGACGGAACGACGGACACCGCAATTATGAAAGAAATTCGCTATAAAAAGACAGGCGAAGGCGAGTACGTCGTGGACAACTCCTGCTACGCAGATGGCTTCGTAGCGCAAGAAAACTCAGAATTCTATCGCTTCCGCGAATTCAGGCGCGTAGACAACAATACTGCGCAAGGCGATTTATACGTAGAAGCGTATGCTAATAAGGTGGAAACCGTAGGCGATGAGAGCTTCACCCTTCTCCACAAGCAATACGTGCTTCTCAACGACGTCAACCTCAAAGTAGAGAATAACAAGGGACTTTGGGCTATGACGGATGAAACCGTGACGAAGAGCAGTCGTTTGCACGAGGTTGAAAACGCAAGCGGCGACACCTATATCCGCATACACGAGGGCGAATCCTCCCACATTCTACAAACCGTGGCGTATATGTCGCTCTCCGACCTCTCGGACGCAAACGATATGCTTTCAAAGCTCACGATTGGAGATATCGTAACAATAAATGAGAATACGTCAAAGCTCGTCGTTGCGCTTAAAAACAGCACGCTTGACACAATCGGCGAGGACATCAACGACCTCGCACTCGGCGATATACTCGACATCGTATCCGACGAATACACGCCAAGCCCAAACGGCAAATACGTGTATATTGAGGAAGAAAACTACTACACGCCCTACAATCCCGCGCTTCATAAGGGTATGGAAAGATACAACCGTACGCGTGTGGAAAACTCCTCATCCGCGCTGTTGCAACGCTTTGCAGGCGCTACGCTCGGCGGATTCTCGGAGGCGTTCAGCGACCTCTCCCTTGCGGACGTAATGCAGATAAACGGCGACGTATATGCGGTTGCGGACGCAAACTATATCAACACACACAAATCCGAGCGCTTCTTCTACTACGACAGTGAGATAGACGTATATCTCATCGCCGACGAAGAATATCGTGCGGAACACACCGATACGACGTACTATCGCGTCGCTTCCTCGGGCGGAAGCACGGGCATACTCAAAAAGCTCGCGTTTGTCAAGGTTGACAACCTCGCCCCCGCAATGGAAGCGGCTATGGACGATATGATGGTGTCGGAGATTCTCGACATCTACTCACAGCACGCAATCGAGGTTACGTCGCCCGTATATGACGCTAACGCCAGCTATTTTATTGAATACGGCTATGAAAACAGCGGCGCGGTAAGCGAGGAAATAGACGGCAAGAAGTTCGTCTACGTGCTGGATAGCTTTGGCGACTACACCTTGAACGACTACACCTATACCGCCTTCGATATGTCGCATAAGGACAACTATCAGGCACAAACCATAAGATACGGTTTCAGAAAGTTTACTGAGCTTAGCAAAAATATGCAGCTTGCAAATATGGCTATCGGCAACCTGTACTACTTCGACGGCGCCGACAAGGATAGCGTAGACAACTATCACCATGACACCGCGCTTTGCAACTACCTTATCGCCGCAAATCACCAGAATATTGAAAACGTATACTGCAAGGTTACAACGCCAAACGGCGGCTTGAAGGGCGCGACAATCTACTCCTCTAAGGACGGAGCGAAGGACCACGTTTACGTAAGGGACCCCGTTCTTGGATATATACAGGTAGGCACCAAGGTAAGCGTGACTACCGAGGTTGGCACTGCGACAGTCAACGTCGATATTGCGGCTTTTGCGGATTTGCCCTACTTTATGAGAAGAACGAAGCTGGCAGGCAGCAGTGAACAGCTTATCATTGCGCTTGACGACCTCTCCATCGATGAAGCGGAAGGCGCGCTTCGCTACTCTCGCAGACAGTGCGAAACGATATACGTAAAAGACCCGAACGGCGCGTTCGTATACGTCGGCGGACAATTCGTAGGATACGATGCGACCGAGCATGCGGGACTCGACCGCTACGTTGAAAAGACTGGCTATATCGCCTCTGCCGCAGAAGCGTTCTACACCGATAGCGAAACGAACGAAATGGTTTGCGCGTTCTCAAACGCAAAGGGCGTAAACTTCAAGATGAAAAAGAGTGCGGCCGTCATTCGTCTGCTTGCAAAGGGTACGATTGGAAATATGAGCAAGGTCATTGAAAATGCAACCGTCGGCGATATTATCGAAGCGGACAGCGGAAGCCTGTTTGACAAGGAACTTATCCGCACCGCAAAGATAACCGAGCTTGACTCCGCATTCAAAAAGATACTCACCGAAATGTCCGTCGGCGACTTGATTGAATGGTCTGAGATAGACGGTATGGATAAGGCGGTCAAGGCGATATTGAGAGATATCCCGATTGCAAACCTCTTCAAGAGCCTCTCTTGGGACGAGGAGAAGCACACGCTTTACGTAGATATGCTCAAACTCTACGGCTACAAATCACTTCCCGCAACTGACCCAAAG
>CAMWIB010000063.1 GCA_947174215.1 uncultured Clostridia bacterium | reverse complement strand
CTTCTCCTGCAATGATAAGCGATAACAACACTACAACGATAATCAACCAATCGAATTGAGATTTGGACGGTTTGTTTGCATTATCCAAACCGCTCGGGTTATCAGATGGTTTATTGGGGTCAAAATCTGTCAGCTTATTAAGCACCTTGACTTCAAAGTGCGAGTTATCGTGCGAGCAGAAACGGCGTTGCTCCCCGTCTTGCATTGCAGTAGGCAGTTTTGTAACCACCCAGTCACCGTAATCGTGACCGAGCGCCGCTATATCCTCTTCTTCTATATGCTCGTCATTGCGAGTACAAACACGATATCTGCTTCCGCCTTCCGTACAGGTAGCCGCCTTCGTAACTGTCCATTCCCCATAATAGTGACCAAGTGCGGGGGCCGTAGTTTGTGCAACTATGACATGACCGCAAACGGAACAATGCTTACCTTCCGTTTTGCCGTCCGCCGTGCAGGTTGGAGCGACGGCATTATCGGTTGCTTCGGTATGCGGCATCATATCCGTTTCAACTTGCGCAAGCGTAACAGTATCGCAATCCTTGCACTTCTTGCCCTCGGTCTTGCCCTTAGCCGTACAAGTCGCATCTACTGCGGGTATTATTTCCTCGTTGTGCGCGATTTTATCAATCGTATTCGGCGTTCTGCTTAATTCCTCTCCGCAGACCGAGCAATAAACAACCTCATCATAACTACCCTCACGTGTGCAAGTTGCCGCCTTCTCGTTTTCTCTTACGCCAGCGGCGAGGGTATGCGCGACTTTTGCGATTTGCAAGTCTTCCTCAGTCTTTTCTACGCCTTCGACAAAGTTCTTGTCGCATACCGTGCAATGGTCGTGCGCAAGTTCGCCAAACGCCGTACAAGTCGCCGTCCTTAATGAAACTGCCAGTAAAGTATGGCCAGCAGGCTCGCCGTCCTCAAACGTATCCGTTCCGTGCGCCCCACATACGCAGGACTTATAGTAAACGGCTTTTGCCGTACAAGTTGCGGAAGATTTAAGGTAAGTATCGCTTACAACCTCTTCATCGAAGTGGTGCGAATTTGAATACATAAATTGCCCGCAATCGTTTAGACAATCTTTCCAATGAGTGGTGGCGCTAGTCAACCACGGGGCATTGTCAAAATCGTGCATGCCGATAAACACCGTGCCGCTTTCCTCATCGCTGACGTAAGCGCAATTATACGTTCCATCGGGGATAAAGTAGTTGGACGGCTTGTCGGTTTGCGCATAGCCCGCGGCAACTGCGCCCGCACCGCCTTCATACTTTACGCCGATTTTCGCACCCGTTTTGAGTTCGTCGTCAACGGTGATTTTTGAGCCTAACTGCAACCAAACGTTTACGTCGTTACCGTCAGTTGATTTATTGTCCGTTATAATCGGCGTATCCGACACTTTGAACGTACCTAAAACACGAACTCCGCCTCCGTTGCCGCAAATTCTTCCGCCTGTCATTACAAGCGTGCCTACTTCTTCAACGACCACGCCGGACCCCGAATTTCCGCATATTGCACCGCCTTCCATTATAACCGTACCCAAACCAATAGACAACCAACCGTCGGACATTCCCGAGCCTGCAATCACGCCGCCGTAGAGCGTTTTGATTTCATAATTTTCGGTATTTTGAAAATCTTTATCGACAAAAATCCAAACTCCACTGTCGTTCACGTAATAATCATGCGGAGTTTTTACCTCCTCCGTAGCGTTGCTGTCAATAATTCTCAACGTTGAGTCGTGTTCTACGGTTATGAAAGCCGACACGCCATTGCTTACACGTTTCAAAAGATGACCGTTGAGGTCGAGGGTTATGACGTCTTCACCGGCGATAGATGCGTTTGACGTAATGTCGGCAAGCAGCTTGATTTCAACGTTTGCAGAATAATTGTTTGCGTAGTCAAACGCAGAAACGATATCGGCAAATTTTTGTGATTCGCCGTCTTCCCCTATCTTGACCGTTACGACAGGGTCTGCCAACACGACCTCGTTGATTGCATTTAATGTAACCAATTTCGAGCTATCTGTGGAATAGAAATAATTTGAAGGCGGAACAACTTTGCCATCTACGGTATTATATTGTGCGTAGTCTTTGGTATACGCCGCTCTATTTCCGCTAATCCATATTTCTGCGCCCTCGGTAAGTTCCCCATCAATTCTTATAAAGTTCGTATCGTTGGTGAACTTAATGTTTTCACCGCCGTTGCCAATTATCTTCGGCGCGCCCGACATATGGAATTCCGCGGCCTCGGCGTTAATAAATACACCGTCGCCTGCGTTTTCCGTTATCACTCCACCCGTCATCGTAAATTTGCCGATGCCGCCGTTAACCCAATTGACTTGTACGCCGCCTGCGCCCATATCTGCCTTATTTCCGGCAATCATTCCGGCGTTCATTGTAAACTCGGCGGAGTTGTCTGTTATGCACACGCCGCCGCCTTGACCGTTGTTAGCCCTATTGCCGGCAATCGTTCCACCATTCATTGTAAAAGTGCCACTGACAATACACACGCCGCCTCCGTGATACAAAACCATACCGAAGATTTCGTGCGTCAACCCCGTTCCACCAGTCAGCACTCCGCCATACATGGTTTTACCGCCATTATCGTCGAAAATCCAAAGTCCGTCCGTTACGTTATAATTATGGGGCGTTTTGTCATTTTGCGGTAAATCCTTTTCGCTGTCCGTCAGCGTAAAATTGCCGCCGTTTACGTTTATAACCGAACTATTCACAGTGCTGTTGCTGTATTTTAGCATTCGACCGTTAAGGTCGAGGGTTATATTCTTGCCGGCACCTACGCCAAGTGCGCTCGCAGTAACCACGTCAACATAAAGCGTAACCGTTGCCGTACCTGCATCGTTTGCCGCCGACCATGCACTGGTGAAATCAGTATATTCCGTAGTACCAACAGTAGCAACCGTATCCACACCGACGTCAGCTTGGATAGCAGTGTCCGCTCCGCTCGCCGCATACACCGTACCTTGTATGCCGCATATCACCGTGCAAGTCAAGATAAGCGCCGCCGCCATGAAAATTGTAAGTAATGGCAAATATTGTTTCCTATGTATTGCACTCATAACTTATCCCCATTAGTTAGGGCAAAATTTGTCTATTGACAAGCCCTATACATTTTCATACAATTAGTATAATATCATATATAAAGGAAAAGTCAATAACGTGAAAGAACTAAACGAAGAAAAGCTTAAATTTACCAGTCAAAAATTCAGCGTAAGCGACGTTACGAAATTTTTGGATATTACGCCGCGTATTTTGAAGCACTATGAAACTACCGGAATACTCACCCCAAACCGTATGACTGACAACAATTATCGTGAATACTCAGCCGAAGACGTCATAAAAATTCAGCTCGCCGAACGACTGAAAAATACTCAGTTCACTCAAAGGGACATCGCAGATTATTTTTCGGGGAATCTGGATATTGAAAATAAGTTAAGCGAGTTGATTACTCTGCGTCATATGATTGACGGGCTTATCGACATCTTTGAAGTTGATATTATGGGCGGTACTCCCAAGTTCTCTATTATGGACGAAATCTCACAGTTATGTTTCTGCAAGACCTACCCTGCTTCCCCCTCTTTTTCACAGCAATATCTCGACTCGCGCGACGCATATTCGTCTGCAATAAACGCAGAGTGCGTTTGCGACGTAACTCATAGCTTTTTCAATCAGTATAACGACCTTATGACTTTCCCGACCGTTGACGACTTTGACGAGAATTATTTTAAGGACAAAACTTATCGCATTTGCATTCCCATTGTCACCCCACCGATACACCAACCCTCTGACGGCACTGTGGAAACTGTTACGCGCAAAAAATCGCTCGTAATGAAGTTTGCCGTTGTCGAACCGACAGCCGAACACAGAGTCCTTATGGCGGAGGAAGTAATACGGCGTGGCGTAATGCCTACGGGAAAATCGTGGGTGATACCAGAAACTGGTCCACATAAAAAAACTACAAGCCAAACTTACACGGCAGTTGCCGGTGTAGAAATCGAGGACGAGCAAGACAATCCCCAAAAAGTAAAAAATAAGGTATCTAAATTGTTGTCTTATTATATTAGGTTTGTGCTCAAAAAAACTACGCCATACCAATCAAATCATTCGTGCGCTAGCCATTTGCACTCGCCAAGCGAAAGTTCAGTGAATCTCGCCTCAAACGAAGATTGCTCGGGTGAACAGGCGTATACGCCAAACGTAATCTCGCCTGCGCCTTCCCACATATGACATATTCTCATTTGCTTGAAATTTACGCCGTCATACGAGCATTCTATGCAGTAGTCGGATTCTCTGCGGCTGAAACGGTACCACATCGTCTTGATAGACGCGTCAATATCCGTCGTAGCCCAATCTGAATAACCGTGATTCGTCGCCACGCTTCCAAGCCTTTGGAACTTATCGTTTTCATACTCTATTGAGGCCTTCAACCAGTTGTCGCTGTCAAGATACATTGCAATTCCGCATTGGTCAAACCTGCGCTTACTGTCAAACTGCGTTTTCACCGTGAAAGAAAAATACTTTTCACTCGTTGTCATTTGCAGTACGGGCGCATTGTCGTTTCTGAAACCGTAATAAGTCCTCTGCCACAAATCCGTATTCGGCTCAGTTTTCATAACAATTTCATCGTCCTTAATCTCAAATTGTTTAGGCGCTCTCGTCCACATCATTTCAGGTAAATTCATATAAAATTCCTCCGCTTATCATACTTAGCTATCTTATTTGTCTTAATCGACTACAATTAGCGCAATTAGGATACCGTTTTTAGCAATATACCATTATTGTTGAGGCACGACCGCAAAAAATACAAGGTCGTCATCGCCAGTATTAAGCACCGTATGCTCACTACCTTTTTTGCAATAGTGGCAAACACCTGCGTATAGTTCCTCTTCTACGCCGTCACATATGGCTTTGCCTCTTCCCGAGAGGATATACACAATCTCCGACGAGGTTTCGTGCCTATGCAAGCCTATCGACGCGCCCTTTGGCAGACTTCCCTTCATAATGCGGTTCAGCTCGTCTACAACTATCGCCGCTTTTACAGTACCCTCTCCGCCGTAGAAATTTTTCATTTCCGTTTGAATTATTTCATCAAATTTAATCATATGTAACTCCGCGTTTTATATAAATTAGTCTTTATATAATTTTACCATTGCCCAAACCATAATGCAATACCAATATGGAGAAAGCAAATTTTTAATAAACGGCGTTTAGCATTCGCCAACGTTGCATTTATACATCGATTTTGATACAATATTGAAAGAGGTGCTTATATGTACTTAAAGGAAATACTTCGCGGCAAGCGCATATCTATACTCGGCGACAGCCTATCAAGCTTTGAGGGTGTTTCCAATAACGCCAATATAAACGCTACTATCAGCAAGAATCCCGCATACTACGGCAAGACCGTACCCTTTAAGCTCGCCGATACTTGGTGGATGCGCCTTATAAACAAATACGAAATGGTTCTCTGCGTAAACAACTCTTGGTCGGGCGGTCTGCTATACAACTATCTTCCCGAATATATTGAGGACAATATGTCGGGCGAATATCGCGCCCACCACCTCGCCGACAACGGCGGTAACCTACCCGATATAATCATAGTATTCATTGGAGTAAACGACTTATGGCACGCAATCGGTTGGGAACAATTTGGCAAAGCCTATCACTCCGTACTTGAAACTATAACCAAGCAGTATCCAAATGCGGAAACCTTCTGCGTAGGTATGCCAGATAGAGATACTCGCCTTGTTGTACGCGCTCAAAAGCTGAACGCCGCTATACGCCAAGAAACAGCAAGCCACGGCAACAAATTTCATTACGTAGACCTATATAACAGCATTCTGAACAATGATACTTATGCCCAAAACACGCTTGACAAAGACAAACTTCACCTATCTACCTCGGGTATGCAAATCTTAGCCGATATAATTGAAAATTCGCTCAAAGAACTGGAAATGAAATAAAGAATACAATGCGCGATAGCAATTCTGCCACACTTCGTGTGTATATTTTTTATTGCAATCCTTAATTAGTGAAAATCAAAAGTTTCATCGTATCTTAGTACTCGGTGGTAGCTCGCCTCGCTTATACCACCTACGGCACTCGCAAACAATTCTGCCACACTACGTGTGTATATTTTTTATTGCAACTCTTTATTCGTGCAAGCACAACGCACGGTGATTCGAATCACAACAATTTTCTATCCACAGCTCTTCACTTTTCACTATTATCTCTCACCTCATCGGTGGTATTGCGCGGTGCGCATACCTCCTACTGGCACTCGCAAACAATTCTGCCGCACTTCGTGCGTATATTTTTTATTGCAACTCTTTATTCGTGCAAGCACAAAAAGC
>CAMWIB010000062.1 GCA_947174215.1 uncultured Clostridia bacterium | reverse complement strand
AACGCAGTGTAATCTCTAAAAGCTATAAGGATTCACAACTGCTCGCAGGTGCTGTGCGTGTTTGCAAAGGGCGATGATATGAACAAGCTCGGAGTGCTGTCAAAGAGCGGAAAGGTTATGGGCAATCCCACGAAAAAGAGATATATAAGCCCGTACGGCACGCTGTTTTCAAGCTCGCTGAAAACTGTGCGAAACGTGTCGCTTGTAACTTCAACTCCGCTTACGCTCACCGTGAAGTTAGACGGAAAGCAGTATGATTACAAAGTGAACGGAAGCGAGTATATGCAGACGATACCCATTGAAAGGAGCGGTTGCAGGGTTGGCTTTGAGCTGAGCTGTGAAAGTGCCGACGCGTACGTTACCCCGCTTGGCGTGTCAATAGACAAAATATCGATTTAGGAGAATTTATGAATATAAACGAAATTATAGCAACGCTTGAAGAACTCGTCGTGAGGGTTACGGTTTTAGAAAAAAAGCTCTCTTCGGCGGGTGCCGCAAACGGCGGAAGCAAGGCGTAAAGGAGAGTTTATGGCAAAGAGTATTTGGGATGAGATAAAGGATTTGTTCAAAACGGATTCGCAAAAGGCGGAGGACAGACAGAAGGAGATAGACAAAGCTCTTGCGCAGGAAAAGGGGATTGTGGACCAGCTCGCTGCGCTCGATAAGGAATATAAGGATAGCCTTCCCCCCGAAGAGGTGATTGATATTGAAAAGCTGTTCCCGTCCGATTCGGGACTGAAAGAGCTTGAATACAGCGTGGACTCCGACGAGGATATCGCCGCACGTGCCGAAAAGGAGAGTGCGTACAAAAAGCAGGTTGAAACCGACGGACTTGAAAGCAGGTATCAAAAACAGCTCTCCGCGCTTGGAGGTACTGGCGATAAGGCGACTCAAAGCTTGCACGAGGGCTATAAGCAGCTTGAAGAACTCTATAACGAGCTTCGCAAGCGTTCAGAGAACGATACGTTAAAGCGCGGGCTTGCCCGTAGCAGTATTGCAACAAATCAGCTTGACAGCCTCGACGCCGCAAGACTTGTAAACGCGGGCGAGTTGCAGGCTTCCTACAATTCGACTATGAACGATATAGCGATGAGAATAAACGAGCTTGAAGCGAACAGGGAAACCGCCCTTAGCGAACTCGACCTCAAATATGCGGTGGAGCTTGACGAGCGTATTGCAAAGCTCAAAGCCGAGCGCGATAAGACCGTCGAGAAGTACGAGGAGTACAACAGAAACGTCCGCGAGAAAAACGATGAGTACGCCAAGCAGCGTGAAGAGGATATCGCCGCCTATCTCAAAAACCGTGAGGAAGAGAAGATTAAGGCGCAGGAGGAGCAGGCCAAGCACGAAAAGAAGTACGGATACAGCGGTGAGAAGAGGGAGAACTATGCAAAGCGTTACGAGATAGCGTATAATTTTTACAGCTCGCTTTCACCAGATATCGCGGCTGACGCACTTGCGGCTTCCCCGAATATGAAATATTATCTCGGCGAGTATTACAACACGCTTATGAGCGCGCTCAAAAAATCTCAAAAGAATCAAACCTACGTTTTCTGAAATCGTGTTATTTTGCGTATAACATTGTCAGTGCCGTCTGTTTGCCAAGTCATGTATTACTTATACATTAGGCTTGTCAAACAGGCGGCACTTCCGCGTTCTGCATCTCAATATCTCAATTTTACGCTTTACTATTTATAGATATTTTGTCTTTTATATTAAACTATTCTATATAGTTATATCATAAATACCACTATATTTTTGCGTGCGCATATGTTATAATGCGCATATGAACGCTTTGACATATGTACACGAAACGATAAAACGGCACATTGGCAAGGGCGCGGTGTGCATAGACGCTACGGCTGGGCGCGGCTACGATACCGCGTTTTTGTGCGAGCTTGTGGGAGATAGCGGGCGCGTTATCGCGTTCGATATACAGCAGGAGGCGATTGACAGTACGCGTAAGCTTTTGCACGAAAGGGGACTCTCGGCAGAAGTTATTCTATCATCGCACGCGAATATGGCGGAGTATGCGGCACCTGAAAGCGTTGATTGCATAGTGTTTAATCTTGGATATCTCCCTCGCGGCGACCACTCTGTTTATACGCATTTTGAAAGCACGAGAACGGCAATAGAGAGCGGACTTAATCTATTGAAGCGCGGCGGACTTATGTGCGTGAGCGTGTACTACGGCGGTGACAGTGGCTACGAGGAGAAGGATGCGCTACTTCCTTGGCTTAAAGAGCTTGACGATTCAAAGTATCAGGTGCTTGCGACGTTCTTCTATAACTGGAAGAAGGACCCGCCCATTCCGATATTCATATACAAGCTGTGAGATGTCGGTTGAGATGGCGGTCAAAGTTGTATAAATATCTGCTAATTTATGGAAAATTGCCAAATAAATCATTGTTGACTTAATCTTGCATATGTTGTAAAATTGTAAGCGAGTATATCGCAAAATGCGGTATAAGGGGATATTATGCGTAAGAAATTTTTGGTTTTAACACTTGTACTTGTTATGGTTTTGAGTTGCGCGGTGCTGTTTACCGCGTGCGACAAGAGCAGTGGCACACAGCGTCCTCTTGATATTGAGGACGGCAGTCGTCCCGACTACGATTCGCTGTTTACGGCAGATGACGTGGCTTTGATAAATGCGGCTATGGTTGAGGGTGCAAGCGAGGATATCAAAAAGCAGGCGGTTATGGTTCTTTACAACACGGCGAACAAGAGCCGCAAGGACACGCCGCTTTCGCTGATGGTGCAGAACAGCGACGTAGGTGTTCCGAGTTATCTCGGCAATGTTATTATGCATGCGTTCAATTTAAGGTCGGGAGATAGTTGGTACTACCAGCTTGCAACCGATGCTAATGCAGACCCTCTTATGGAGACGGTTTTGAAAGGATTCGCAGGTATACTTAAAGTTGCATATACGTCTGGTGATGGAGTTTATAATTATGTGCTTATAAATGGTTCTGAATCTGAGATGGATTGTTCGCTTGAAACATTCCCATATGCGAGCTTTAAGCTGACTTCCAAACCGCAACCATATGACTATGAGGCGTTTAAGGAAGAGCTTCACTTCCTCGACAGTATGCACGAGATAAATAATATGGCGTTCTGCGCGGAGATTATTGCTGACGGTGCGGAGATTGAGTATAACACCGAGGAAGGCTATTACACCGTGAAGTTTGCAATCGATATGGCGTCTGACCCCGAGTTACGTGAAAAATGGTACGCTATGCCTCAAAAGGATATGGAGGTATCGGGAAATTCAATTAAAAAATACAACAGTTATGAAGCAACGTTGCAGGTCTGGAACAACGGATATGCAAAGTATTTCATTTCTAACGCAGATAGAGAAGCATCCGGTATGGCGAGCGGAAAGCCGATGGACGAGTTTAAGTATTACTGGGTTGAAGAAGAGATAATGGCTCTTCTCAAACAGGACGCGAGCGTAGTCGTTGACGAGGATACGGAACTCACGACTCCCGCGGACTACATAAGCTATTACAGCGGCAAGGAGATTGTCAAAGGTAAGCTTCTTTCTGATTTGTATATAGCGATTATAGTTATCGCGTGCGTTATAGTGGCTGTCATAATCGTCGTTGTTGTGATAGAGATACTCGTGCGTAAGGGCAAGCTTCCCAAGCTTGCGGCAAAGCGTGAGATGAGAAAAAGCAAACGCCTGTTAAAGCGCGCCGAAAAATTACTTGCTGAAAACGGCGATGATGTTGAGGATGCAGGTGGCGACAATACGGACGAATCTGCTCTTGACGAGAACGGCGCCGAAGACGATGGCGAAGAGGATAACGCATAACAGGATAAAAATATAACGGATATATGACGGAATATGGCCGTATATTAGAATAACAATCGAATACGCGAGCCTGCATTTATGCGGACGTATATGAGGGCAAAATGGATAATAATGAAAAAAAGAAAATTTTGATTGTCGATGACTCCGAGATAAACCGCGCGCTTTTGTCGGATATGCTTTCGGTGGACTTCGATATCATCGAGGCGGAGGACGGTCTTGAAGCCATTTCAATCCTGCACGAGAAGGAAATGGATATTTCGCTTATGCTTCTCGACATCGTAATGCCGAATATGGACGGCTACGAAGTGCTTGCCAAAATGAATCAGACGGGCTGGATAAAGAATATCCCCGTCATAATCATATCGGCGGAAACGAGCGGCGCGTACATCGACAGAGCCTACGACCTCGGCGCAATAGACTATATCAGCAGACCTTTCGACGAGCGTACGGTTAAGCACCGCGTTATGAGCAACTTTATGCTCACGCTCAAACAGAGAGAAATGTCCGAAATGCTTTCCGCGCAGATTTACGAAAAGGAAAAGGACAACAGCTTGATGATTGAGATTCTTTCTCACATCGTCGAATTCAGAAACGGCGAGAGCGGCTTGCACGTACTGCACGTACACGCTTTCACGGATATGATACTCAAATATCTCGTCAAAAAGACGGACAAATATCCTCTCACGTACAAGGATATCCGTCTTATCGGAAACGCTTCGGCATTGCACGACGTCGGCAAGATTACGATTCCGTCAGCAATACTCAATAAGCCCGGCCGTTTCACGGACGAGGAGTTCAATATTATGAAGTCGCACACCGTTGCGGGCGCGAAGATGCTTGGCGATATTCCATTCCGCGGCAACGAGGCGTTGATAAAGATTGGTTACGAGATTTGCAGATGGCACCACGAGCGCTATGACGGCAGAGGCTATCCCGACGGCTTGAAGGGTGAGGAGATTCCGATTTCCGCACAGGTCGTAGCACTTGCGGACGTCTACGACGCACTCACGAGTAAGCGCGTATATAAGCCCGCCTATACTCACGAGGAAGCGCTCAAAATGATACTCGGTGGCGAGTGCGGTTGCTTCAATCCGCTTCTTCTCGAATGCTTGAAGGAAATGGCGGACAACCTCAAAGAGGAACTGCACGTTATGTCGTTTGGCGTAAACACGGCAAACAGCATTCAGGAATCGGTCACGCAAATGCTCAAAAACGAAGGCACGGATATGTCGAACAGAACCGTCAAGCTCATCGAGTACGAGAGAATGAAGTTCAAGTATCTCACGGATATATCCCGCGAAATAGTGTTTGAATACATAACCGTCCCCGAAATGATACAGCTCTCTGAATGGAGTGCGGATACGCTCGGACTTCCGCAGAAGATACTCGACCCGGTTGGCAACGAGCTTTGGAACAGACGCTTCAACAAGGAGAACTTCGTGGACTTCTTGGAGAAGATGAAAAAGACGACTCCCGAGCATTCCGTCGTTTCGGAAAAGTATCAGCTCAGCATAAGCGGCGAGAAGAAGTGGTACAAGGTTACGGCAAAGGTGCTTTGGTCGGATAGCGAGCTTCCCGAGCTTGAAGGCGCGATAGGTAAAATCGTAGATATCAACGCCGAAACGAAGATGATGGACTACCTCGAAGAGCAAGCGAACTGCGACGCCAAGACGGGCTTGTTCAACTATAACGCCGCAAAGCGTTGCATAGGCGATATGCTTGCGCAGAATAAGAATAAGAAGTATGCGCTCGTTATGTTCGATATCGACAATTTCAAGGGCGCGAACGACGAATACGGACATCTTTTCGGCGACGAAGTGCTTGACACGATAGCGCAAAGGCTGAAAGAGAACATACGTAGCACGGATATTGCGGCGCGTATGGGCGGCGACGAGTTTATGTTCTTCGTCGGCTACAAGGGTTCGGTTCTGCCGCAGATTAAGAGAATTTTCAACTGCCTTACGCAAAAGTATAAGCACTTTGACGTGGGCGTAAGTATGGGTGTAGCTCTCACCGACGGCTTTGACGGCGATTTCGACGAGCTGTTCAAGAGGGCGGACGCGGCTATGTACAGCGTGAAGCGCGACGGAAAATGCTCCTATCGCTTCTATGACGATTCAATGAAAAACTCCCTTCGCGGTGATGATGAAAGATAATTTCGCGTGGGTTAATAGGTGATAATATGAATATACAAGAGTGTTATGCCGCTATGGGCGGCGACTACAACGACGTAGTAAGCAGACTTAGAACAGACGATAGAATCGCAAGATTCCTCGTCAGAATTCTCGACGACAAGAATATGGAAGCGCTTCGCAAGAATATAGAGGAAAGAAATCTCCCCGAAGCATTCCGTGCCGCGCATACGATGAAGGGCATCTGTATGAATTTGTCCTTGACCAAGCTCAATACGTCGGTGGCAAGCATCACCGAAATGCTGAGAGGTCGTACGGAGTACACCCCCGAAATCGAGCCGTTACTCGCCGAGGTCGAGAGAGATTACGAGCTTACGATGAGCTGCATAACGGAACTTAAAAATTCGATGGCGTGACGTACGCGCAATAGTTAGGTACGCTGTGTCAATAGAAATTTTGTAAAAAACAAGCGATAAGCGATTGTCGCTTGTTTATTTATTGCTCGCATTTTCTAAAATTTAATCAGATTGCGATTGCAAATCGGTCGAATAGAGCTGTAAAATTTTTACATTCAACCTTGTGAATACTGTTTTATAT
>CAMWIB010000061.1 GCA_947174215.1 uncultured Clostridia bacterium | reverse complement strand
GAATAAACATTATACCAACAATTAAAGGCGCTATAAGCGCATTGCTGAAATTGGGAAGCGCCAATACAAGCATAACTATACCAGCGGCAAAAAGAAAAGGACTGAATACCACCCAACCATAGGCAGTGAAAGACCATCTTTGATACTGCACCAATATAGCTGTGAGCATATCTTTTGTTAGTTGCTTTTCTACTTCTACAATTTTTTCTTTCTCGACCTCAACAATTTCAACCTCTTTCTCAACTCGCACTTTTTCTTCGCCCGTCAATAAGTAGTCGATGGTTGTGCCGTACAGCTCCGCAAGTGCGCCAAGAGATGCCACGTCGGGAAGTCCGCGGTCGTTCTCCCATTTGGATATGGCTTGCTTGCTCACGCTTATCGCCGCGGCGGCCTCGTCCTGCGTCATATTGTGACATATGCGCAAGTCCTTTAATCTCGTTCCAAACTCTGTCATATATAAACCTTAATGTATTCTATTTTTTATCAATGTTTTTATCTTTCTTAAAATAGTAAATTCCTATCTCCATTCCCGTCTTTTCTTCGACTTCCTTTTTGACTTCCTTATATTTTCTTATGCGCTTAAATCCAAGATAGTATGCTACTATTGCTAAGATTATAAATGCCATCATCATAACGAGCAGAAGTATATACGGTCCGTTGATTGGGACATTATGAGGAATGCGGCACACGATTATCAAAAAACTGATTGCAATTATAGTACTCATGACGCCGGCGAAAATAGCGCCGTAGGACATTCTGAATGCGTCGAAATTGCGAAGTTGCAACGCTTTTATCATCTCTTCCGTGAGCGGTTTCTCAACCTCAACAATCTTCTCTTTTTCAACAACCTCTACTTCCTTTTCAATTTCACTGCCTGTAAGCAGATAATCTATGCTTACGCTGTATAGCTCGGCAAGCGCACCGAGCGAGGATACGTCGGGAAGTCCGCGGTCATTCTCCCATTTGGATATTGCCTGCTTTGTTACGTTTATAGCCGTAGCGGCCTCATCCTGCGTCATATTGTGACATATGCGCAAGTCCCTCAATCTCGTTCCAAACTCTGTCATCTTCTACCCCTTTTAGTTCTTATATCCCCAATATCCAATTACTTTACCCGTTTTTTCTTCGATTTCCTTTTTCCTTTGTTCCCATTTCTTTTTACTGCGGAATCCTAATATAACTGCGACAATTCCTCCAACAAGCAGAAAGATTACCATCGTCAGTAGAAATATGTCCGTCGAACTATCCGCACGCATATTCTTTGCTATCTTTGCAAGCAAAATGCTCGAACCTATAACGTCAACAGTTCCCACAAGTATTCTTCCATAGTATCCGTTACATACCAGCTGATAGCTGTGAAGCAATCCTTTAAGCAAATCCTCTGATAACGGCTCGTCTACTTCTACAATTTTTTCCTTCTCAACAATTCTTTCTTCTACTCGTACTTTCTCGTCACCAGTCAAGAGATAATCGACAGTAGTTCCGTACAATCCCGCAAGCGCGCTGAGCGAAGATACGTCGGGCAAGCCGTGTCCGTTCTCCCATTTTGATATGGCTTGCTTACTCACGTTTACCTCCGCGGCGGCTTCGTCCTGCGTCAGATTAAGACCGATGCGCAATTCCTTTAATCTCGTTCCAAACTCTGTCATACGGGCTACTCCTTTTCTTTTCAATATTAGGATATATCCAACGCAACAATTTTTCAATATTTATTGTCAAAAAAGAAGGTATACGCTTCGTTTACTTTGCACCATTTTACAAAACGAACACTTTATTCTTCTATTTCACGCAGTAAAATCCGCTTTCTGTAACATTCGTTTTTAACAACACTTCAAATATAACTGCATAAACCCGCCGTTTGTTGTCAACCTTGTTTTACAATATGGTTGACAATGCACTTTGCGTGTCATATAATCTCTTAGATTTAGGAGAGATTATGAACACTAAGGACGCTGTTTTGAAGGTATTGGAGGACAATCGCGGTCGTTATGTTTCGGGCGAGGAGCTTGCCTCGTCGCTTGGCGTGAGCCGTACTGCGGTTTGGAAAGGTATTGCCGCGCTTAAAGCGGACGGCACGGAGATATGCTCGACGAGCGGTAGCGGCTATATGATTCCGCTTGACGCGAACACCCTCTCCGAGCAAGGCATTGCCAAGTATTTGAAGGTTGACGGAGTTTCCATACGCATATTCAAGAACGTTGACTCCACCAACAACGTGGCGAAGCGGCTTGCGGCGGACGGCGCCAATGAAGGCACCGTCGTATTTGCGCATACGCAAACTGGCGGCAAGGGCAGGCTTGGAAGGAAGTTTTCATCGCCTTCGGGTTCAGGCGTGTATATGACGTTGATACTCCGCCCTGAGGCGCGCAAGGTGCCTATGCTCACCGTACTCGCGGCAGTAGCGGTTGCCGAGGGCATAGAGAATGCGGGAGGCAGACCTGCTAAGATAAAGTGGGTGAACGACGTCTTTACGGATGGCAAAAAGTGTTGCGGCATACTCACCGAGGCTGTTGCGGATTTAGAAACCGGCGGCGTAGAATATGCGGTCGTTGGTATCGGCGTAAACGTCAATACTCCCAAGGGCGGCTTTGATAAGAGCATAAAGGACGTGGCTTCCGCCGCCTGCGACGGCGTAGCGGACGCGCGTAATAAGGTCGCCGCAGAGGTTATAAACGCGTACTTTTCAAGATATAAAAATTTTGACAAGGACGGTATTGCCGCAGAATATAAAGCGCGTTCATTCCTTATCGGGCGCGAGCTTGTGGTTGTCAAACCGTCGGGAGAACAGCGCGCAAAGGTCTTGGATATAAACGGCGATTGCCACCTTATCGTTGAATACGCAGACGGCACGATTGAAGAACTCTCCGCAGGCGAGGTTTCCCTCAAAGTCTGACGAATACAATAATGTTTTGACAAATACAACCCTACATAACGCTTATGAAACCACTAAGATATAGCCGAATAACGAATACCAAAACCGCAAACAGCGTGAAGCTTCAAAAAAGAAAGAGCCGCACGCTACGGCTCGTGCTTATCGCCATATTCATTGCGCTTATCGCAGTGGGTGCGTTTATCAAGTTCCCTATCGGCATCATTCCCGTATCAATGCAATGCGCTATGTGCGTGCTATGCGCGCTGATACTCGGCGCAAAGGACGGTGCGGCGACAATCGCAATATACCTCATTATGGGGCTTATCGGTATCCCCATATTCACGGCGGGCGGTGGCTTTACGTACGTGTTACAACCTACGTTCGGCTATCTGCTCGGCTATCTCGTAGCCGTACCCGTCGGCGCAATCGTAGCAAGGGGCGTACATAACACCGCCCGTCCAAAGCTATGGCGGCTTCTGCTCGGCTCGCTCACCGTGCTTGCGATACTCTACACCTTCGGCGTGTTCTATATGTACCTTATGCTCAACTTCTATATGGGTAAGGCGCTCGATATGTCGAAGGCGTGGCTCACGGGCGCGGCAGTGTTTCTACCGACGGACGGAATGTGGTGCGTGGTCGCTTCGCTTATCGCCTACAAGGTCGTACCGCTCGTGTATAAGTACACCCTCGGTCGCCTTAGCGTAACCCAAACCGAGGAATACGTTCGCACTCCCGAAACGGAAAGCAACGAATCAAATGACGACAGCTACATGTTTAGCGATGGCAGTGATGTATCAAGCGATGACAATTATGAGTTAAACAACGGAAACAATCACTTATTGGACAACGGTAACAATGTGTCAAGCGACAGTAGCAATATATCAAGCGGCGGCATTGTCGGATAAAAACTGCACCACTCCCAAGTAGAGCGTGTAGGCTAATTTCGCCTGATAGTCCGCACGAACGAGATTTGCCTCGTCAATGGGATTGCTCAAAAAACCGCATTCCACGATAATGCTGGGATATGGGCTGCAAGACAGCAGATACTTTTCCGCAGAGAGCGCGGTATACTTTCTTCCACCGCCTACGCTGTTAAGCTCAGAGTTTATAACGTCTTGCATTACGTTTGCGAACTCCCGTCCCCTGTCGCTCTTTCTGTCAAAGAACACCTGCGCACCGCGGCGGGAGGAAGCGGAATAAAAGTTCATATGCACACTAACCATCGCCGCGGGTTTCGCGGCGTTTATTATGTCACCGCGCTTGAACATATCCGCACGCTTCCTGTTTGATACGCCAGCATAGGTGTGCATAGTGTCGTTATGCCTTGTGTAGACAACCTTATATCCGCCGCTTTTCAAATACTCGCCGAGCAGCTTCGCCACGCGCAAATTGAGGTCGCTCTCCTTCGCGCCCGTACGCGCACCCGTAACGCCGCCGTCCGCGCCGCCGTGTCCCGCGTCCACGACTACAACCGTACGCTCGTCGTTTGATACAGCCGCTATTATAAAGGGCGACGTCAGCGCAAGCGCGACGAATACCGCGCTCAAAAGCATAATCGTTGCCCTTAAAAATATTGTCCTTCTACCCAGTTTATTTTGCATATTGTTTCAATGTTGAACATATACAGCATGGCATAAAAATGCAGACTTATCCCCAAAGTTATCCACATTATCACCTTAAAATGTGGACAACTCGGTGGACAACCCCCAAAATTATGCCGCAAACGTTCACTGATTACAGCATACTCGGTGGCATAATTTTTTAGCACCGCATCGCAATATTACGCAATATTCGACAATTTTTGCGGAGTCTAACCGCGTATTACGAAAATTATGTCACGCGCATATATTCACCGCCGCCGTCATAAACTTGTGCGAGGTGATACTATGATTAAACTTTCCTCGCTACTCGGAAGCCCCGTACTGTGTCTTGCGTCGTCCTGCATAAGCGGAAGGGTTGCCGATGTATATTTTGATGAATATTGCAAAAAAGCGGTATATTTTTGCATCGAAAGTGAAGATAAAAATTCTTCGCCGCACCTTCTCCATATCGAGGAGGCAAGCAGCATTTCCGACGCAGTGGTTATCGCGGACGAAGTTCCGTTTATCTCCCCTGCCGACGTGGACTTGACGGCTATGCACAGTGGACTCAAAGATATGGCAGTCTACACGCAAAGCGGCGCATTCAAGGGCGGGATATCGGACGTACTGTTTACGAATGCCGGCAAGGTCGTAAAGCTGATATTGCCCGAAGGCGAATTTACTCCGCAAGCGATACTTTCCGTGCGCGAGGTGATGATTCTAAAATCCGCAGTCAAGGGAAAGCCCACGGTTAAAAAGCGCACCATTCCGCGCCCCGAAAAAGATTATCCCGTACAAATCTTAAACGGCGAAAAGGCGGCAGTAACGCTCGACATTGAAAAACCGACTACGCCCGCAAATGCGCAATCGACAATGACCGCCTTCACACTGTCAGCCGAGCAACCGCAATATGCCAAATCTAAGGTGACACCGCACACGGGAGCGACAATAGCTTACACTGCTACACCAATAACTGCCACAAATTCCGCAGTCGAAGTTCCGACGAAGCCAGTAGTTGCACTGTCAGCCGACAAGCGCGAGCCTGTGCTTTCAAACGGCGCGTTCCAGATTATTCTGGACGGCTCGGACGCGTACTCCTACGACGATGACGCGCACACGCCTACGCGTATAATCTGCGACTACGAGTTTTTGCTCGGGCGCACACTCGGCGCGGACCTGCGTACGTACGCTGGCGAGCTTATCGCAAACGAGGGAAGCGTGGTAACGGATACGATAGTAGACAAGGCGCGTCGCGCAGGCAAGCTCGTGGAGCTTACTCTCAACAGTGTGAAGCCGACCGCCAAAAACTGATATTTTAACACCGCGAGGATTTGAAAAGCCAAACAATTATGTCAAGAAAAATGCAAAGAAAATTCAGCCATAAAAGAATACGCCTAACGTCGCTTATGCTCGCCGTGCTTATATGCGTGGCAGTTTGCGCGTTGCTTACTGCGTGCAATAAACAGGAACACCGCCCTCTCGACACCTCGCCGTGCTACGATATCAATGTGGAATACGATATGGATACGGCTACCCTCTCCGCTACACAGGAAATCTTGTACACCGCAAGCGACGATTTGAACTGCGTAGTTCTGCACGTCTACGCAAATTCGTTTGCCAAGGATAATAACGCAATAGATATTTTATCTGCACAAATTGACAGACAAACCATTGAATATGACATTTACGGCGAGGACAGAACCTTGCTTAAACTCCCCTGCGCGTTGCGCCCGGGCGACTCGTGCATTATGACTTTCAAATACACCGTATCCCTTGCCAAATCGGATACGCGCCTTGGCGTGACCGAGCAAGGCAATGCAAATCTGACCTGCTTTTATCCCGTAGTTGCAAAGTACGATAACGGCTGGCGGGAGGATTGCTATACGCAGTTTGGCGACCCGTTCTTTTGCGATACGTCGTCCTTCTACGTGCGCCTTACCGTTGACGAAAGCCTTCACGTAGCAACGAGCGGCAAGGTGACGGATACGCAGTACGCTACGAAAAACGGAAAGGATAAAAAGATTTTAGAGATTGAAGCGGAAAACGTCCGCGACTTCGGTATGGCGGTGGGGAAGTTCGAGTCCCTGTCGGAATCCGTGAGTATCGG
>CAMWIB010000060.1 GCA_947174215.1 uncultured Clostridia bacterium | reverse complement strand
GTCTACGCGCCCGAACGCTATCGAGGTGAGTTCGCTTGAAGAGATGGGAAGAGTCGTTCCCGTCGTTGAGGCGGTGAGAGAGAAGTTTCCGAATATCCCTATTTCCGTAGATACGTTCTATCCCGAAGTCGCGCAGGCGTGCATAGAGGTCGGTGCGGATATGATAAACGACGTGAGCTGTCTTAGCTACGACGGAATGGCGGAGATTATTGCTGATACGGGAGTGTCGGTGTGCGTTATGCACGACAGGCGCGCGTCAAGGATAGACGATTTGTTTTTCGACAAGGTATTAGGGCTTGAAAACGCGGTGAATAAACTGCTTGCCTTAGGGGTGCAGAAGGATAGGATATTGCTTGACGGCGGAATAGGCTTCAACAGAAATAACGACGAGGACTGGGAGCTGTTGCGCGGCTACGACAGACTTATGGGCGATTTGCCTAAGTACCCGTTTATGCTCGGTACGTCGCGCAAATCTATGTTTGGCGGCGCGGTTGAGGACAGGCTTTCCGCTACGCTTGACAGTACGGAGCTTGCCGTTAAGATGGGCGTGCTGTTCGTGCGCGTACACGAGGTGTGGGCGAACAAGGTCGTCATAGACTCGTATAGAGCTAAGTAATAAGGCAAGAAAGCGACGAGGTAATATGGATAAGATTATTATAGATAATTTCGAGGTGCTTGCGTGCCACGGCGTGAATCCCGAGGAGAAGGTGAATAAGCAAAGGTTCGTGTTTTGCGCAGTACTCTCGGTGGATATTCGCCACGCGGCAGAGAGTGACGATTTGAATATGACTGTCAGCTATGCGGCGGTGAAAAAGCATATACAGGCGTTTTGCGAAGGGAATTGCTTCGACCTTATAGAAACTCTTGCGGCAAGGCTTGCCGACGGCATACTCAAAGCATTTCAGCTTGTACGCGAGATAGAGTTGACCGTCAAGAAGCCCGACGCGCCTATGAGCGGAAAGTTTGATTACGTTGCGGTGAGCGTAAATAGGGCTTGGCATAGGGCATATCTCGCGCTTGGCTCGAACGAGGGAGATAGGAACGGTTATCTCGATTTTGCCTTGAACGCACTTAAAAATGATGATAGTTTTGCAAATATAAAGGAGAGCAAGCGCCTTAAAACCGAGCCGTACGGCGGAGTGGCAACGGGTAGCTTCTTAAACAGCGCAGTGGAGTGCGATACCCTGTATTCGCCAGAGCAGTTGCTTGAAGTCATACAGGCGATAGAGCTAAGCGGCGGGCGAGTGCGTAAGGAGCGTTGGGGGAATAGAACGCTTGATATTGATATTCTGTTCTATGACGATTGCGTAATAGAGCGGAACGACCTTTGCGTACCTCATTTCGATATGGAAAACAGAGATTTCGTGTTGATTCCGCTTGCGGAGCTTTGCCCAAACAAGGTACATCCGCTTCTTAAAAAGAGGGTGCAGAGTATGCTTTCAGAGCTTCAATCCAAATGAGTTTCAAAAAGCTAATGATGCGCTTAAAATGTGATTGGAGAATGGCGCTAATATATACTTATTAAATATTCATATAATAAACCTTAATTAAGTCGTAAACAAATTTGTGTATTTTCAAACCGTGCGTATAACTCAGCTATAATAACAATACTAATATAAATGCGAAAACTTTTCGCGTATGGAGGTTTATTATTATGGCAACATGGTTTAACAAGCAAAGTCGTTTGATTCAATGTCTTTTGCTGCTCATCCCGTTTGTAAACTGGATTGTAGAGATTGTCGTCAGATGGTCGGCATTCCTCAAAACTAAGAGTTTAATTACGCTCATCACCGCGATTGTCGTTACGTTCGCAGGTGTGTTCGTCGGTTGGATTGACCTTGTATGGTGCTTGCTCTTCAAGCATCTCATCTTCGCAAAGGCATAATCGAACGCGCTATTTTGCGCATAACTTTGTCAGTGCCGTCTGTCTGCCAAGTCATGTATTTTATATGCATTAGGCTTGTCAAACAGGCGGCACTTTCGCGTTCTGCATCAAAATATCGCGTTCGATTATCACATTAAATAGATAGAGGATATCCAAATCTAAATTACATAATTTTATTTTTTATAATTTAACAACTCACTATTTTCGCTATATATCTACTTGAATAATTACTATTTTTTGCTATAATAGTCATATCTAAGTATGCGCGAAGCTAATGTGCGTATCTATTGAAATTGTATAAATTTAAGGGAATTATTATGGAAAAAGAACTCAGTATGTTTCCTATCGGGGACAAAAACGACGCATATGCAAAATTCTTTATAGGACAAAGCTATCTCAAAATGCTCTCTACCGAGCAGGTGGGTATAGCCAACGTCACGTTTGAGGCAGGTTGCAGAAACAACTGGCATATCCATTGCGCGGATAAGGGCGGAGGGCAGATACTGCTTGTTACGTACGGCAAGGGCTGGTACGTTGAGGACGGAAAACCGCCGCGCGCACTGAAAGCGGGTGACGTTGTAAACATTCCCGCAGGCGTGAAGCATTGGCACGGTGCGGCTAAGGACAGCGTGTTTCAGCATCTCGCGGTTGAGGTTCCCGCCGAGAACGGTTCTACTCAATGGCTTGAAGCGGTGACTGACGAGGAGTATTCCAAATTGGAGGACTGATATGTTTGAAAAGGTAAAAAAGAACTTTGGTTTTGGCTGCATGCGCTTGCCTATGAACGGCGAAAACGTTGACCATGTAGAGCTTAACAAAATGGTCGATACGTTTATGCAAAGCGGCTTCAACTACTTCGATACGGCGCACGGCTACGTTGAAACTAAGAGCGAAATAGCCGTCAGAGAGTGCATTGCAAAGAGATATCCGCGCGAGAGCTACACGCTTACCAATAAGCTCACCGCCGCGTACTTCAAAAAGCAGGAGGATATCCGTCCCTTCTTTGAGAGTCAGCTTGAAGCGTGCGGAGTGGAGTATTTTGACTTCTATTTAATGCACGCGCAGAGCAAGGAGATTTTTGAATTCTTCAAAAAGTGCCGTGCGTATGAAACTGCGTTCGAACTTAAACACGAGGGAAAGATAAAGCATTTTGGAATTTCCTTCCACGACAAAGCGGACGTGCTTGAACAAATACTTTCAGAATATCCGCAGATAGAGGTCGTGCAGATTCAGCTCAACTACGTTGATTACGACGACCCCGCAGTGCAAGCGCATAAGTGCCTTGAAGTGTGCAGAAAGTTCTCAAAGCCCGTAATAGTTATGGAGCCAGTCAAGGGCGGACACCTCGTAAATCTCCCTGAGGAAGCGAAGAAGTATCTTGAAGATTTGAAGGGCGGAAGCACTGCGAGCTACGCAATTCGCTTTGCGGCAGGCTGTGAAGGCGTATTTATGGTGCTGTCGGGAATGAGCAATATGGAGCAGATGCTCGACAATATTTCGTATATGAATGAGTTCCGTCCTCTTGACGAGCGTGAGCTTGAAGCGGTAAACAACGTCTGCAAGGTGTTCAACTCTATGAACCTCATAGCGTGTACCGCCTGTCGCTACTGTACGGACGGTTGCCCGAAAAAGATTGCCATTCCCAATCTGTTTGCGTGTATGAACACGAAGAGCATACACAACGACTGGAACGCCGAATACTATTACTCAAACGTATACACGAAGTCGGGCGGAAAAGCGTCCGAGTGTATCGAGTGCGGAAAGTGCGAGAAGGTATGTCCTCAGCATTTGTCCATTCGTACGCTACTCAAAGACGTAGCAAATGTATTTGAAAAATGATGGAATATAGCTCCATCTTGATGAAATGAGCATAAGTCTATATAATGGTATTATTGATGAGGTAGATTGCATATGAAAAATAGGCTGTTATCAAAATCGGCAATTATTAAGCTTATGTGTTGTGTATTGTTAATAGCGATGCTCAGCATAAGTCTAATAGGATGTAATAATGCCAGTAAAGAAATTGACGATTTTAGGGTGGAATTTTATGAATCTACCAATGAGTATGTTTTAAGGGATATTTCAAAAACAGGTAGAAATAAGGATGAGTTGGTTATTCCAACATGTCTGAATGAAATACCTGTAACTTGCCTTAGGGAATCTTGTATTAAAAGTCCATCTTTAAGAAAAATTTTTTGGAGTGGGAATCAAAGTTTAATGGGCAATCGTCTGGTTTATGATTGCGTAGAACTCGATACGATAGTTTTGACTTCTACTAATTTTAATAATTACAAACAGTTTTTTACAAAAGCGAAGTGTAATGCTTTTTCCCCATCAGGACCAGTTTCTCAAAAGCGCCCAATGAAATTAGTGATGCTGAATAATGTAAAAGAAAAAATTCCATACGATTGTTATAGTGATTGCTGTTTTTATTATGACATAAGATTGCCTAATATTAACTACTATTATAATTATGCTTTTTCTTCAGAAATGTATAGCATTGAATATAAGAGAGTAGAAAGTGTTCTTGCAAAAATTAAAAATAATGATGAAATGTCAAAAAAAATTGAAGAAGCTTTTAAGAAACTCACTGTGAATGAGGTTAATGACTTAACTGATGCTTGGAACCTATTATCATTAATCATATATGAAAATATTGACGATGAAGAAGTGTTAACTGAATTGAGCATTATTAATCGAGGATATTGCGTGTGGATAGATTATATAGAAGCGGGCGAAAGAATTAAAACGATGCCACCAGAACCGACAAGAGAAGGTTACAAATTTACTGGTTGGTATTTAGATGAGAAATGTACGCAAAAAGCAGATTTGAATACTGTCGTAAAGGGCGATAGCGATTTATCGTTTTATGCAGGTTGGAAAGAAATTTAGATAAAAATGATATTAACGATATATAGCGATTGAATAATTCAATCGCTATATATGTTTTACAGTTGTTTATAAAAGTTTAGAGAAATATCCAAGAGTCAATCACCCGAAGGGTGTGCGTTAGAAAATTGCAATCGTTTTTGTCGTATTGAGTACGAGCAGAGTGATATACGTGATGTAGCCTGCGAGCAGGAGTGCGCCTTGCCAGCGTTTGAATTTGCCCATAATGAGTGCGGGTATCATTGCAAAGCCCGATACTGCAAGGCAGAAGGGGAAATCAAGTACGAGTGCCTGAGATTCAACGGGCAACGGAGTGCCGGATTTCGCGGCGGAGATAAACGCGCATATAGGCAGTATCAAGGTAAGGTCGATGATGTTTGCACCGACGATATTTCCGACCGATAGGTCGGATTTCTTTTTTGCGATTGCGGTGATAGTTGTGACAAGCTCGGGAAGAGAAGTGCCTACCGCGAGTATTGTAACGCCTATAAGCTCGTCGGATACGCCAAGCGTTGAAGCTATCGCGGAGCCGTTGTCGCACATAAGCTGTGCGCCGAGAACGATTGCGCCTGCGCCAAGCAAAAACAGTATGATATTCTTTACTATATCCTTACGCTCAATCACCATTCCGCTTTTTTTCATGGTTATCTTCTTTGCGTTTTTCGCTGTGAAATAGTAGAATAGTACACCGCTCTTTTGAGTTTGTTCCTCTTTATCTACGCCCTCAGACGGTTCAATAGCTTGTACGAGTTCGGAAGAGTGCTTCTTTGCGCTGAGTACGTTTTCAACCATAAACGCTACGAATACGACGAGGACGATAAGCGCTTCCCACCATTCTACCTTGCGGTTTGCGGCGCTTACGCCCCAGAGTACGGCGATAGCGACAGGCAAAAGTGTCATCTTTATGGCGTAGTCTTTGCGCTTGAATGCCGCAGGCATAAACAGTAGCGATATTGCCATAATAAGCGCGATGTTGCAGTTTACAGAGCCGACCGCGTTTCCTATCGCCATACCCGTATTGCCTTGCGAAGCCGCTATTGACGATACGAGTATTTCGGGAAGAGTGGTTGCAAGACTGACGATAGTCGCACCGATGATGAACGTTGGAATGCCCGAAACCTCTGCAATCCAGCTTGCCGCGTCAACAAACCAGTCGCCGCCTTTTACGACGAGTATAATGCCAAGTGCCAAAAGCACTACGCAAGCCGCGGTGTTGCCGTCTACTGATAAACCAGATAAAATATTAGATATCATATTCACTCTCTACCTATGCGCGTGCGCGCAAACAGAATATAATAAAGTTATCACATTAGACTATATTAGTCAACGGCAAAATCAATTCTTGTTTTATATAATACAACGATTATTTAACTCCTATATTGATTTTCGACACGGCTCGTGATATGCTGTTAAAAACCGAGCGGAGATAAGTATGTACTATTTACAAGAAAGGTGGAAATTGCAAAACGGCAAGCTTAAATATTACGGATTACGAAACAAACCCGTAATGTTTAAGAATACGGTAAAATTGAGTAAAGCGCAAAGCCAAATCATTGAAAAGCTTCCGTGCGAGTTGACGGATTTTGAATTGCAGAAGCTACGTGGTTTATTGGGAGTACAGGTCGTTGACGAGAAGCATAAAAAGCGCACGCCCACCTCGCTTGACGAGGCGAGATTTTGCGTAAACTGCGCCGCTAACGATTTTATTATCCCCGGCCTTGAATTCGACGAGAACGGACTTTGCCCTATGTGTCAGAACGCAGAGGATACCAAAAAACTTAAAAGCGAAGTGCCTGTAAA
>CAMWIB010000059.1 GCA_947174215.1 uncultured Clostridia bacterium | reverse complement strand
GGTTATATATTATTTAATTTTTATATTAAATAAGTACTCATATAAACATTTCAAAAAAAATTATATTTCCTTATCTATTATTTTTCTCCATAAAAATTCAATTTACTCTTTTATCAAAGTTGTACTTTTAATTCTATTGAGATATAATTATCCACAAAGAAGCATATGGCAGACGTAATCATTGACGCAATTTTAGACAGTCTGAAAATTTTTGCGGTCGTCGCGCTATTCACTTTTATCATAGCCGCAATAGAACCGTATTTATCAAAGAAAATCAGACTACACGGAAAGCTCGCGCCGCTTATAGGTGTGAGTATTTCGCTTTTGCCTCAATGCGGTTTTTCAGTGGTTGCAACCGACTTATATAAAAAGCACCATATTACGGTAGGCACTTTAATCGGCGTATTTCTTGCAACCTCTGACGAGGCGTTGCCTATATTTTTAAGCTATCCGGATAAAGCCCTACATATACTCCCTATACTCGCGCTTAAATTTGCAATAGGCTTAATATTTGGATATCTCATTGATTTTATATGTGTAAAAAACCGCCGCTCAGTACAGCATCACGTTGAGCATTGCAACGACGAGTACCGTATTCGCCTTATGCACTGCGACAGCGCGGAGCTTGTTGTAACAAACGATTGTAAAGAAGCCTGCGCCTGCGAGGAATGTGTAAATTCAGAGTGTGAATCCCGTCATAATTGTGAGTGTGAAGAACATCATCACCACAATCACAAACAAGAGAAAAAAGTCGGCATATTGTCTGAATATTTGACAAACTACACAAAGAAAGAGGATAAAAAGAAAAAGATAGACAGATTTTTTATACATCCGCTTTTGCACTCGCTTGAAATATTCATATACGTACTTATCGTAAATATAATTTTCGGCATAATTATCTATTATATCGGCGAAGATAAGATAATCGAGTTTTTATCAGTAAACAAATATTTAGCGCCGCTTTTCGCTGTTATCATAGGTGCTGTTCCAAACTGCGTATCCTCTATCGTTTTAAGCGAGCTTTATATTATGGGCGGACTCGGCTTTGGCGCAACTCTTGGCGGACTTTGTATGAACGCGGGACTTGGAATACTGCTCTTATTTAAGGATACCAAGCACACAAAGCGCAACGTAATCATTCTGTTTACCACGTTCTTTATAAGCCTTTTCGTCGCCTATATTTTCTCTCTTATCTTCTCGTTTGGAGCAATGAATTTCTGATATGTGGACAACTTTCGCTCTCTGTTGACAAATGTTGATTATCCACACACTTTTATCCACTTTTCTTAAATTATAAAACTACAAAATATTGCGTGTTGATATGCTTAACTTACACAAAAGGTAGTGGCTTATATCCGTTTTTCCACTTGTCAACAGTGCTTATTTATGTTATCATTATTTAAGAAAAAATATAAATAAATGAATAGGTGGATATATGAAAGTTTTGTGTCAGGGAAACGAGCTTAGCGACGCTCTTTCAAAAGTCGTAAAGGCTTTGCCTGTAAAGAGAAACAATCCTATTTTAGACGGCGTAAAGCTTACTGCAATGGGTGATACTCTCACTATATTTGCAACGGACTTGGAGCTTGCCATAGAAAAGAAAATAAACGCGCAGGTTCTTATCGAGGGTGAAATCGTCGTCCCCGGTAAGCTGTTTGCCGACTATGCAAAGAAGATTGAGAAGGAACAAATCGAGCTTGACGGCACGGTTACTACAAAGCTTACGATTAAATATCTTGACAGTGAACTTCAAATAAACTGTATGAGTGCGGACGAATACCCCGTTTTCAACGAGGTCAGCACAGAGAACTCTATCATTATTCTCAAAAAAGAGTTCAAGGATATAATCGGCAAGGTTATTTTTGACGTAGCTTCCGATGACGGTCGTCCAAATCTTCGCGGTGTATGCCTTAACGTAAGAGGTGATATCGTAGAAGCAGTTGCTTCCGACGGCTACCGTCTTGCTATCGCAAACGCGCAGGTAAAAAACAACGGCGTAACAAACAAAATTATCATTCCAACGAAGAGCGTATCAGAGCTTAGTAAGCTTATAGACGACGATGATGAAACAGTCACGATATACGTTGAAAAGAACTACGTTATGGTTGACCTCTTCCACACCAAGCTTGTCACAAGACTTATAAGTGAGGACTTCCTTAGCTATGAAAAGATAATACCTTCCACGTTCGGCACGGTAGTGACTATCGACAAAAAGATGTTTGAAAGCGCAATCGAGCGTGTATCTCTTATCAACCGTATCGGAAAAAGCGGAACGGTTAAAATGGATATAAAGGAAAATACCGTACTTCTCAATGCAAAGAGTGAGGATGGCGAAATAAACGAAAAGGTTGTCATTGGACTCAACGGCAAGGATTTGACGATAGGCTTCAATCCAAAATACATTATGGATTGCTTAAAGGTTATCGACGAGCCGTTTATCACCTTCAACTTTAATACTTCCACATCCCCTGCCGTAATTAAGGGCGAAAGCGGAAGATGGGAATATCTTATCCTTCCCCTCAGAGTTATCGGCTAACACGCTTCGCACACTTCGTGTGACTGACTTTGCTGTATACTTCTATAATACAGTAAAGGAGAGAAGAATAAAAAAATAATGTATTTATAAAGAAAAAGCAAGGGACAAGCCCTTGCTTTTATATTTAATTTTTATTACTGCCACTAAATCGTCATTGCGAGCAAAGCGAAGCAATCCAGATGATTTTGCTTTTTGCTTTCACAAGCCCTTTTCTATTTTTTCTTAGCTTATCAAAACCTTAAATTTGCCAAATTTACAATTTCCTTATGAGCTTTCTTTGCATATTTATAAGCCTTATAAGCACCGCTCTCTTCCATTTCCATTGCAAAAAAAAGCACTTTGTCACTCATATCTATCATAGCGAGGTTGCGAAAGTATATCGACTGATACCAGTAATCGAATGATTTGATAGGACAAATAAACTCCTCATATTCCTTTTTCTTAAACCATACCGGTGGCTTGCGCAATTGATTTTCAAGAGAAAAACAGAATACTCTTTTTATATTAAATTCTGGGTGACGTAATTTTTTCTCTGATACAACATCGTAAACAAAATCATCAAAATTACTCAGTCCACCAAACAGAAAAACAGTAAAGCCGTTTAATAAAGCCTCTTCAATTTCTTTTCCGACTGCCGCTTTTACCAATTCTGTTAGTTTAACATAACCGTGACCGAAACAAGAGAACACTTTTTCATTTTCAAACATAAAACGCCGCTCCTTAGGAACGGCGAATGTAGAATACCCGTTCCTTGGTTGCAACGCCATTTACACAAGCATCTTTTGGAGATGAATAGGTAAGTTGGAACAGGTATTACTACCCATTTTTCCCTATTTACTCCAATGCTAAAATTGTTCCCAATTTTATAGGAAAAGACGCTTTTTATTCGTAATGGCGTTGCACAAATACTATAACAGTTTTTTGTGAAAATATCAACAATAAATAAAATAAAAAAACGCCATTAAAATTTGAATTACATGGCGGTTTGTTTTTATGCTATATATTTGTGTTTTTGATATATAAATAGCCTAAAACTCATTATATATCAACAAATATAAGATTTTTAGCTTATATTCTTGTGAATTTTTCCACTCTCATTTTAAGGTTATATTTATTGCGTAGCGCGGCAATTTCACTCATCATTTCAGTTTTATGATGGAAGTCAAGTGCTTCCTGATTTTTCCAGCCGTCAATCAAAAGCACGGTTTCGCTATCGTTCAAAGGATAGAAATACTCATACCTCTCATTTCCTTCCTCTGCTCGAATTCTGTCCACTATACCAGATTCAATCATTTCTTGCGCAAACTTCTTTGCGCTCCCGTTTTTACCTGTATAATAAATATTTACAACGATACTCATAATATTCTCTATAAATAGATATTAATATCCGTACATTAGCAAAAAGTAGAAATTCACTTCCACTCGGGGTCCCCGCAAAACGTCCCTGTTTTGTGGGGTAATATTTTACCCAATATCAGTTTGCGCTCAGAGTAAAACACGCAATTATACCAATATACTTGTTTTAGCTAACATTACTCATAATTGCGTTTTTACGTCACGCACACACGTGCGTGCTGACGTTTGGCGCAAATCATCTGTTAAGCAACATATTTTTTATATCCGCAACTGTTATTCTTATGCGCGGATTTGTTTTTATCTCATCTGTAATTTTGTCGCGCGCGTGGATGATTGTCGTATGGTCCCTGCCGCCGAAAATCTCGCCTATCTGCACGAGCGGAGTTGGCAATAATTCGGTTATAAGGTATATAGCAACCATTCTCGGTTCGACGATGTTTTTAGTTTTCTTTTTTGAGAAAATATCCTCTGTTGATATTTTATAGTATTTACTGACAGCACCTACTATATCGCTTGTGTCGATGGTATCCTTTTTATCGTCAATAAAATCACTAAGCGCTTCCGCCGCCAGCTCGCGTGTAGTAATTACCGAATTTGAAAGTGAGCTGAAAAACACTATCTTATTTAGAAGTCCTTCCATTTCACGGATATTGGTTGTGGAGTTTTCCGCGATAAATTCCGCTACGTCATCAGACAAAGCAAACCTGAGCTGTGCCGCTTTGTTTTTAAGAATAGCCACTCTCGTTTCCATATCTGGAGCTTGTATATCAACCGTCAGACCCCAACTGAAACGCGTACGCAATCTGTCTTCAAGTGTTGTAAGGTCTTTTGGCGAGCGGTCCGACGTAAGTATAATTTGCTTGTTTGCGTGGTACAGGTCGTTGAAAATATGGAAGAATGCTTCCTGCGTAGCGTCCTTGCCGATAAGGAATTGAATATCGTCAATCATAAGCAAGTCGCAGGAGCGATATTTCTCTCTGAAATTATTATTATCCTCTGCGGACTTACTTCGAATAACTGAAATAAGCTCGTTTACAAGCGTTTCAGCACTTACGTAAACCACGTTACTCTTTGGGGCTTGCTTATATATAAGATTGCCTATTGCGTGCAGAAGGTGAGTTTTTCCAAGACCAACTCCAGAGTATATAAATAACGGATTGAATTTTGTACCGGGGTTTTCAGCAACCGTTCTGCAAGCGGCAAGCGCGTATGCGTTTGACTTACCCTCAATAAACGTATCGAAGGTGTATTTGTCAAGAAACTGATTTTTCTTCGTAGTACGGCTTTGCTGTTGAGTATCAGCAGGTGAATCTACCTTTTGCAACTCCGTTTGCTTTTCAAGATACTCGTTTACCTGCGATTCAAGAATAATTATAACGTCTGAAATAGAAGAGTTTTTGCTTACAACGATATCCTTGATACGGTCAAGGTATTTGTTTTCAATGGTGCGCTTTGCCTGCATAGCGATAGTAGACAACACAAAATTGTTGTCAACAAAACACACGGGTTTCAATTTTTCAATCCATACTTCATATACGATAGTTTGAAATGAAGTTGAAAGTGCGTCTTTACAGTCAGCCCAAAAATCTTCAACGTTTATCATATATTGAATTATATCAAAAGAGAAAAATAATTCAAGCAAATTACAAAAAAAGAAAAAACAAATGTATGTTGTTGAAAAAATACGCGGCGTGGGCTATACTGATGATATGAAAATTCTTTCCTTAGAGCTGAATAATTTCAGAAACTATAAGCACGTCGCGGTTGATTTCAAGGACGGGCTTAACGTTCTTTATGGAAAGAATGCAAGTGGAAAAACAAATATGCTTGAAAGCATATATCTATGCTCTATCTTTCATAGCCCCCGCACAACCAAGGATAAGGAAATGATTCTGATTGGCGAGGATAAAGCAACCGTTTCACTTGTATTGCAGACGAAATACAAAAAGCAAACCATAAACTTGCAGATAGATGAAAAAGGAAAGAAACGTGTGCTTGTAAACAATATTCCGCTAAACCGCGCAGGCGAGCTGTTTGGCGTACTTGGCGTAGTGTTCTTCTCTCCCGACGAGATGAAGCTTGTAAAGGAATCTCCGCAGGAAAGGCGCAGGTTTATGGACGTTGGTCTAAGCCAACAGCAGCGCAGTTATTTTTCCGCTTTACAACGCTACAATAAGACAGTAAAGCAAAAAAACAATCTTCTTAAAGAATGGCGCGGCAATCGCAACATAGACGATATGCTTGACGTTTGGGATACCTGTCTTGCAAAGGAAGGCGCCGTTATAATTTCAAAACGCCTTGCATACATTGAAACCTTGAACGACGCCGCAAGCAAATTTCATACCGCAATCAGCAGTGAGAAGGAAAAGCTTGTACTCTCCTATGAAAGCACGATAAAAGCGGAAAACTCAAAAGTAAGCGTTGCCGATATAGAAAAGCAGTTATATGAAAGCATAGTAAGTTCACGCAGTAAAGATAAGGAGCTTGGATATTGTTCTGTTGGTCCACACCGTGACGATATAAAGATTGAGATAAACGGAAAGGATAGCAGAAAGTTTGCATCACAAGGACAACAGCGCACCGTCGCACTTGCACTTAAACTTGGAGAAGTTATTATTTATAAAAACGAAATTGGCGAGCCGCCTATACTCCTTCTCGATGACGTTTTGAGTGAGCTTGATATCGGAAGGCAAAAGCTACTCCTTGAAATGACGGACGGTTTTCAGACGATTCTCACGTGTACGGAATACACCTTAGATGACAAAGGAAACAGAATTTACGTCAATGAAGGTATGGCACAAAATATAAAGTAATATTTCAAAATACACACTTTATAACTACGAAACAAATATATAAATAAATTATTTTGCTAAACCACTGTATAAAAC
>CAMWIB010000058.1 GCA_947174215.1 uncultured Clostridia bacterium | reverse complement strand
CACGCGCACAGCGTTACGAGTGCGATAGCCGCAAGCGTGAGAGCGGCGAATATAAGTATTACGGTTTTCCTTACTGAATTTTTCATACGTAGAGTATTGCCTCTTTTTCGCAATATAAACGGGCGCAAACAAATTTTGTATAAAAGCGGGGCGTACATACAAACTATGGGAAAAGAGGTGTACAATGCAACTTAAAAACGTGAACTTATCAATGGTTACAAAATGTCTGTTGGTGTTGCTGGCGGTGCTGATATTTGCAAGCGTTATTGTGTTTTTGCCGATTGCGCCCGAAACAGCAGAAGCCGCGGCTTTGAAGCAAGGCTCATCGGGAACGACGGTCAAGACTATGCAGACTAAGCTGATAAACTGGGGATATCTCAGCGGAACGGCGGACGGCGTATTCGGAGCAAAGACGAAGGCGGCAGTCGTAGCGTTCCAAAGAGCGAACGGTCTGCCTGCGGACGGAGTAGTAGGAACGAGGACGGCGCAGGCTATGGGTATCAGCCTTACAAGCTCGAATACCACGTCGTCAAATACGTCGAGCGGCGCTGCGTTGAAGCAGGGTTCTTCGGGCGCGACGGTCAAGACGTTGCAGAATAAGCTCATAAGCTTGGGGTATCTGAAAGGCACGGCTGACGGCGTGTTCGGTGCAAAGACGAAGACTGCGGTAATTGCATTCCAAAGAGCGAAGGGCTTGCCTGCGGACGGAGTCGTAGGTGCAAAGACTGCGCAGGCTTTGGGCATCACACTTTCAGGCTCATCGTCAAATACCGGCAACAATTCAACGTCGTCAACGGACTTAAATTTGCTCGCACGCGTTGTATACGGTGAGGCGAGAGGGGAACCGTATACGGGACAGGTCGCGGTTGCGGCGGTAGTGCTGAACAGAGTAAAGAGTTCAAGCTTCCCAAACAGTATCGCAGGCGTTATATATCAGTCGGGCGCATTTGATTGCGTAGCGGACGGACAGATAAATATGACTCCCAACGACAGCGCATACAAGGCGGCGCGCGACGCGCTCAATGGTTGGGACCCCACGTACGGATGTCTGTTCTACTACAATCCGAGGACTGCCACGAGCAAGTGGATGCTCTCGCGCACGATAAAGCTCAATATAGGGAATCACGCGTTTTGCTAAGGCTTGCGCAATAAATAAAATGAGGTAATGAATATGAGTACAAAACAAGTAAAGGTCGGCGAAAAGCCGAAGGAGAACAAAAAGAACAAGAAACCGAGGAGTGGAAAGGTTGTAAAGACCGCCGTACTCGGCACCGTACTGGGACTTAGTGCGAGTGCGATAGTGGGATTGTCGGTTGCGCTGTATTTTGCAAACGAAACTGTGCAAACGCACGAAACCTATCAACGCCAGATGGACGCGGTGTATTCGAGAGCGTACTACGATTTGCTTGACGGCGCAAGCGACCTCGGCGTAACGCTCCGCAAGATTGGAGTGTCCAACTCGCCGCGTATGCAGCAGTCGTTGCTGTACGAGGTATGGGCTTCGGCAAGCCTTGCGGAAAACAGCCTTGCAATGTTCGAAAGCGAGGACGACGGATTTATGCAGGTGCAGAAGTTTGTAAATCAGCTTGGCGATTATTCACAAACGCTCGCACGCAGAGTATCCAACGGTACGCCACTCACCGTAGAGGAGAGAGAAAAGCTCATTCAGCTCGGCGATATGGCGGACGCATATATGAACGCGTTGCAACAGGTGCAGAACTCGCTTGACGAGGGCAAGATGTTCGTAGGCGACGGCGGCGCGCTCGAAGGCTTCACTTCGGCATTCGCGCAGTTTTCAGACCCTGCGTTCGCGTATCCCGAGATGATTTACGACGGACCCTTTTCGGACGCGCTTGAAAACAGAGAGCCTATTGCGCTCACGGGCGATGAAATCTCCGCGCAGACGGGTGTAGAGTTTATATCCGAGTATCTTAACGGCTACGAGGTGAGCGGCGTAGAATATATGGGAGAGGGCTACGGCGATATCCCGACTTACAACTATTCTCTCACCGTTGACGGCGCGGACGCATTTATTCAGCTCGGCAAAAACGGCGGCAAGGTCGTATCCTTCAATATGGCGACGGCGGGAGATACCGCACAGGCGGTAAAGCAGGACGCAGGTCCCACCTGTCAGCAGAACGCCATTGCATTTGCAAAGAAGCTTGGCTTCAACAATATGCAGGTCGTATGGTCGTCGTCTATGAACGGCGAGTGCTATATCAACCTTGCGCCCGTGCAGAACGGAGTAATTCTCTATTCCGACCTTGTGAAAGTCAAGGTGCGCGAGCGCGACAGCAGAGTTATCGGACTTGACGCAACTCACTATGCGTTCAATCACCGTGAAAGACAAATTCCAACGCCTACCGTCACGGAAGAGCAGGCGAAGAAAGGACTTTCTATCGAAGCCGTCAGCGCGGGCAGACTTGCGCTTATCCCCTTGCACGGAGCAAGAGAGGTGCTGACGTATGAATTCGAGTGCCACCAGAACGGAACGTATTTCGTGTATATCGACGCGCAGAGCGGTGACGAGGTGAACATTCTTTACGTGATTGACGAAAGCGGAATGGGTTCAAGAACCATATGATGTCGCACATAGCAAGTGCCATACGATAATAGCTTTTAATTAAAGCAAGTTATAATCATAGTGTATTAAAGAAAAAAGGAGAGGGCGTTTGCTCTCTCCTTTTAATTCAACTTGATGAGGTTCGATTATTCCTCGTCGTCTTCCTTGACCTTTTTCTTCATTGACTTCATAAACAGAATGGTGAATACGAAGTAGATGATACCAAGACCCGCACACGCGAAATACATCACGCCGTTTAGGTTGAGTATTGACTGGAAGTATTCCTTAATGGGCATACCGGAGATAATCTGCGGACAGAAGAGTATCGTCACAGCCATACCGCCGATGAGAATACCGAAGATAAGGTTGATGATACGAACGTACTTCTTGAAGACGAATCCGAGCAGTGCAAGTATAAAGCTTATACCCGACAGCGTGAATACAAACATTGGGAAGAGGTATACGACTCTCAACATAATTTCCTTAAATCCATCGCCTGCAAACTGTGACTTGAATTCTGCGAAATTATTTATCAATGCTGCCCAACCGCTAATACCGTTGAAATCTTGCAACGGACCTACTGCCCACGAGGGGAGCTTTGACGGGTCTTTAAGCGCGTACGGGATTGTGGTAAGAAGAATGAATATCAATGACAAAACCATTATCACGATATTTCTCAATCTACCCGTTTTCTTCTTTGGCTTTTCCTCAACTTCCTCTTGCACTGCCGCCTTAGTGGAAGACTTGGGTGCAAAGGTTTGCGGTTGCTGCTGCGGTTGTGCAGGATATGTAGGAGCAGATTGAGGCGCCGCTTGCGGGTAACCGTTGGGGTACGTCGCCTGAACGTCAACCTTGTTTATCTTGACTCCTATTGTGACTCCGCAGTGCGGACATCTGATACGGTGTTTATAGCCTTCTGGGAGCGATTCCGGATTAGGAGGTGGCAAAAAGCTTAACTCCGCTCTGCAACTTGGACATTTTGTATACATAATGTTGCAACTCCTTTTAAGATAATTCATATAGTATTATATTATTATCTATCCATAAAGTCAATGATAGTAGCGCAAATTCTTTTGCAGTAATATTTTGGCAATTTATGCCTTAATTTGGAGAGTAATAGGATAATAAAAACAGTTGTCACCTGTGCCGCTTATGTGCTAAATTGTACGTGTTGGGTGCGCAATAGAATGCGATAATCGGGAAGGCGGTGCAAATCCGCCACAGCCCCCGCTACTGTAAGCCTTAAACGGAGTCAAGCCACCGAGAGGGAAGGCGTCCGGCCAGCAAACGCAACGCGACGTAGGTATGAATAGCACCGAAGAGCAGAGCAAAGCAACGCGACATAGGTATGAATAATGCCGAAAGCAGAGCAAAGCAACGCGACATAGGTATGAATAATGCCGAAAGCAGAGCAAAAGCAACGCAACGTGGGTATGAATAGTGCCTATAAGCAGAGCAAAAGCAACGAAGTTGCTGCTGGCGGTAAGTCAGGAGACCGGCCCGACGGGTTCCGCAAATATTTTTTTCAAGCGGAGCTTTTTTCAAATCGCTCGGTGGGAGCGGTGGAATATGCGTAGGCGGCGCGGCTTGCGTTTTTCTGCTAACCTTCGTGCGGTTTGTGAACGTAACGGAGGTGTTTTATGTTCAAGAGGAAAAAATTAGTATTCGCGGTTGCTATCGCGCTTATCGCAGTGCTTTGTACACTGTGCTTTGTCGCGTGCAACGTGAATGAAAACACGGGTGAAAAGCATATCACCGTGTACGTCGGTGAAAAGACGTTTGAGGTCACGACAACCGAATCAAATCTGCACGGTGTACTTACGCAGTTGTATAACGATGGAAAGCTCACTGCGTACGTCACGAACGATTCCGGTTTCGGCGCGTATATCACTCAAATTGACGAGCTTGTTCAGAGTGATGGAAAGTATTATAGCGTCTGGCATAGTCTTGACAGATTTGAACTGAAAAACGTATATCAGGAAGCTTATGCGGACTTCAATCCGAGCCGTGCAACGACGAAGAACGAGGACGGCACGGTGTTTGTCGTGACGGTGTACGGCGAGAATACTTTGTACTATTCTGGCGTTGGCATAAGTATGCTGCCGATAATTGAAGGCGGAGTATACGCGGTATTCGTTGACTGATTGATACGCTTTTAAGGCGGGTATGACGCGCACTTACCCGTCTTAAAAGGCAAAACTCAGTGACATAATTATCTTTGTAAACAGTGCAAAAAAGCGCAAAATCGCGTGACATAATTTCACGTATTAAATCGCAAAACATACGGTTTATTGAATAAATTTACCATATAAAATATGAATTTAGGCAAAATAAGTCATAAATCACGGCGTACGGGTACGGCTCTTTACGTGGCAAGAGTAGCGGCAATGGCGGCTATGCTTACCGCGTTCAAATTCGCGCTGTCGTTTATACCGAACGTAGAGGTCGTTACGCTTCTTATCTTAGTTTACGGCTCGGCTATGGGGATTGCGTACGCGCTCCCCGCTACGCTTATTTTCTGCTCAATCGAGGTTGCAATTTACGGTGCGGGAAGCTGGGTGTTGCTGTACTTTATCTATTGGCCGTTGCTTGCGCTTCTTGCAGGTTTGTTGCTTAGAGGAAGAAGACTGTGGCTTGCGATAATATTCGGCGTGATTGGAAGCGTACTATTCGGCGTGCTGTCGGCGTGCTGTGACACGCTGTTCTGCGTGACGAATCTCGCGCCCGCGCACATAGGCAAGTATTGGGTTGCATATTATCTGCGCGGACTGTATTTTGATTTGAGTCACGTCATATCAAGCGCCGTCACGGTGTCGGTGCTATACGTGCCGCTTGTCGGAGTATTGAAGCGAATCGCGCCAGTCGGCACTGAGATAAGAAAGCGCGGTATGCGCAAATACCGGTGGGAAGAGTACGAGAGAGAAACGCAATTCAGCATTCAAGACGATGAATTGTAAGCGGTGTTTTAATAGGAATAATAAAAGTAATGTTAATATGTAAGTTCGGCGAGTATGCCGCCGTATATGCCGAATTAGCGGCAGTACCCCGTGACTTTTGAAAGAGTTAAAATGCGCATCGTTATGCGTTGAGTACGATTGAGTCAAGCGCAGTGCGCATTGAGAGATAGTCCGCAGAAATCTGCATTATGTAGCGCTGTCTTTCCTCGTGAGTGAGGGTGGACAGCTTTTGTTTATCCGCAAAAAGAGCTATGGGATTTTCTATATTCTCTCCGCCCTTTCTAAGCTCGCACAGCTTCAAATAAATCTCGCGCTGTTGCGGCGTTGCGTTCTTGGGTACGGGAGGTAAATCTCGGCGATAGCCGCCGCTTGCAAGTCTGGCTTTTGCTTCCGAAGCTAAGGTTCTCATAGGACATTTGTTGTGTTTGATATTGCTCATGACTGCCTCCGTATGCAATATTAGCACAAACGGAATATAAGGGAATCAAGAACGCAAAAACAGACAAAAAAAGCTATTCTTCGTCCTTTTTCTTCTCTCGCCGTAGCCTTAGAAGAGAACGCATTTTCCGTATTGCGATAGGAATCGCGGCAGTGCCTAAGAGGTATGCGACGATTCCGTAAAGCTCGATTTTGCCGTTCAGAATAAATTCAACGCATAGCACGAACAACGCGCCTATGCACACCGTCGCAAATAAGTCGGTGAGCGCGCGTTCTACGGGATTTGCTTTCCTCAGATACAAAAGCGCGATTACGCCCGCCGCCAATCCGACGGCAAGGCAGAGAGCAAAGCGCACCGCCTGCGTCCCTGCGTTTGCGCCGAGATTGAATGTTTGAGAAAGTAGAGAAGTCATTGTTATTCGATTGCCGCTATATGAAGTTATAAGATTGTATTTGCCGTATATCGTCTTATACGATTATCGTTACGGTCGCCGCGCATACAGTCGCTGTTTTTAAGATATTCGTTTTGCTACGGTTTGTTTGGATAGTCCACAATCACTTGAATATCTTTTTGACGAGCGAGGTAGGCGCTGTCTGCGAGGTATAGCGAAGGGAGCTTACGCGCCCCGTCACTTGAAGCTTGCCGTTTTCTATATCAAGGTTCTTGACGGTAAGCCCTTGTCCTACGACCAGTAGCGTTTCGCCGTTTAAGCGCACGGTTATGTTTTTGTCTGTGAACACGGGAACGTCAACTACGCCCGTCATACTCATAGCGCGGTTGTGGTCAAGCTCTAACTTGTGTCCTTTCTGCTCGTTCGTAGCGGTACGCGCGG
>CAMWIB010000057.1 GCA_947174215.1 uncultured Clostridia bacterium | reverse complement strand
GATGACAACCGCAATCCTCGTGGTGATTATGGCAGTCGCAGTCATCGTCGCAGTCGTCGTCACAATCGTGATGATGACAGTCACAATCGTCGTCATCGCATTCCTCGTCATCGTCGCCGTTCAGTATATCCTCAAACGGGGACTTGCGGTCATCAGCCTCGTCCAAGCCTTTGAGATAGCGATACAGCGGGTCGTCGGTGAAGTCCTGTTTTAAGTCGAAATCTCCGCCGAGTTCCTCAACCGCGTTTCTTATTTCCATATACTCGTTATAATTCGGCTCGTACTCCTCGCAAAAGCCTTTAAGCACCGCTACGCCCTGCTCGTCGCCGTAGCTTCCGATGAGGTGCGCGAACAGTGCGACGTCCTCGCCCTTGTACAAGTAGCTGACAAGCCCCATAAAGATGGCTTTATTGCCCTTATAGCAAGCAAGCACTTCCATAAGCATTTTGCCCGTATCGCCCTCTAATCCATACGACCTTTCAAGCATTTCTTCAACTATCTCGTCGCAGTCCTCTAAAAGATACTCGTACGCTTCGAGCCGCTCGTTATAAGGTTTATCCTCGTCGAGCATAAGTTCAAGCATATCGAGCATCTCCTGCTTTGTCTTAACATCATTCATTTTCGTCATCCTCTTCTTCGCTATTGCCGAATACTATTTCATTCAGCTCTTCAAACAAAATCTTTCTATACTTTGCGACGAGTCTTTCACTCACGCCGTAGCGTTCAAGGATATCCTTACGCCTTTCTACTTGGTCAAAGCCGTAGTACACACCTGTCAAAAGTACCGCCGCGAACGCTTTTTCGTTTCTTATCCTGCGGAATCTTTCCTTGCGCTTCTTTTGCAATTCTTCGTCGTCCTCATCTCGTATAAGCGTAATTCCGTACAAACTTGACATTATCTCCTGCAACGTATCGGGCGCGTTGTCGTCCAAGAATATGACGTCTGCAATCGCTATCTGCAAGCCTAAAAGCATAGTTTTTGGCAAGATACGGTATATCGGCGGCGCCTCAATCTCGATATGTCTGAACCTGTGGCGCGCGACTACGTCAAACTCCAAGGAATCCTTACCCGCATTGCAGTTAGCGTCCAACAGCGCAAGGAACAAGAGAGATAAGCCCTTATACGAAACGCTGTCAGAAGAAAGATAGGTCTTAAACAGCTCACCGTCAAGCGACACGGCTTTTGCTATGAAATCGCTCATAAGGTCGTAGTTGCCGCTGTGCATTGCGAAGTAGAAATAGTAATCGAGATTATCGAAGTCTGCGGTGTGAGTTCTGCCAAACTCTTTAAGCTCTTCGTCTGACATAAGCATAAGCGAGCTTATCGCGTTTACTATCTCTTCTCGCTGAGCTTCGGGAATCTCCTCGCCGTATTTCACACTTTCGGGTTGCTTCGCGTACTCACGCAACACGTATTCCGCATTTGAAAACTCGCCGTAATAGTCCCTGATATCCGCCATAATTCTGCGCGCTTCGTCACGCTCGCCTATATTGTAGAGGGCTTGCGAAAGCAAATACAGCAAATGCTTTTCGGGCTTTATGTCGGCGTCTAAGGCTACCTTAACGATGCGGACTATTTCACCGTCCATTTCAAGATGCCCTGCGATTGGAATAAGCGCAAGCGCTTCCTCTGCGCTAAGCTTCTCCTTTTGCCAGATAGGCTCTAAGACCTCGCGCGCCGCCATCTCGTCCACGCGAGTAATGTACGCGCTTGCAAGCGCACAGCGAAGTATAGTGCTGTCGGGATACTTTTCAAGCAAGGACTCGCCGAACTTCACCATAGTGGACATGTCCCCGCTCATCGTATAAATCATAAGCAAGGCTCTGTCTGCGTCCTCTTTGCACGGCGTTTCGTCTGGAACGAGTTTGAGAAGCTCTATTGCGTCGTCAAACTTCTCGTCATACGCAAATTCCATAGCGTCGTCGATAACGTGGCGATAGTATTCGTCAGTGCGAGGATAGGAAAGATAAAGCTCGCCGCCAAGCGGTTCGTCCATATAGAACTCGTCGCCAAGCCCGCTCTCTTCCTCGATAATTGCAGTAAGCTCAGGGTCGTTTTGAGGGTCGTAATACCTTGCGGTATCGTAGTCCTCCATCCGCATAAAATTTATCGTGAGCGCACGCTTAACCTCGTCGTTATCCCAAGCCTTGCACGCGTGCATACCCATATATAAAACTCTGTTTGAAAGCTCGTATTCCCAGTCGTCGGCATAAATAAGCGCAAGAACGAGATAAGCGGTGATGTTACTTTTGTCAGCCTTTATCGCTTTTCTCGCGTAAAGCGCCGCTCCCGTTACATCACCGTCTTCATGTTTTTTTACCGCCAATTCCAGCAACTGGTTGGCACTTAGATTAAACTCAAAAATTTGTGCCATTACTTATTTTTCTTTTTCTTCTTCGGATTCTGATACGGCTTTGCCTGCTGTTTAGGCTTCTTCTTTGCGTAGCCGCCTTCTGCGCCTACGTACTCGCTCTGCTTGCTGAGCTTCTTCGCTTCACGGCGTTGCTGTTGAAGCACGAACGAATCATGCTCCTGCTTGCGGATATGGCACTTCGTCATCCCGCGATGTGCAAACGCTATCCATACGAGCGCGTACAGGTTGCAACCTACAAGTATCATAACGAGGTAGACTACTATGCCGATTATCACACTCGTCGTGCTTGTTACGCCAAAGAGTATGATTGGAACAGCAGACACGATACCCACGATACACGCGCTTATAGGATTGTTTACGATAAGAACGATAGCGTTTTTGAACGCCTGAATGAAGGTAAGCTCGTAGGTTGTAAACAGCGACATCATCACCATAGGTATGAGCATAAGCGGTACGCCGAATATCCAGCTGAATACGACCGCGCAATACGCTCCTGCCCCCGCAGAGCCGAGCGCCTGCTGTTGCAAAAGATAGATAAGCGCCGTGCCAAGACCGCAACCGATAAGCACCGCAACCGTACCCGTAATGAAGAACATCCACCAATACTTTGCAAAGCCCATCCAATAGGTTTTGACAGTCTTTGAATAGTAGTCTTGGAAATAGCTACGCTTTGCGCAATAGAAATTTCCCGCAAGGCCGAGCGAGCCGAGTATGAGCGCCGCGCCAAGCATAAGGAATACGGGTTCCTTAACGTCCCAGAACAGACGGCCTATACTCTCCGACAGGCTGTCGCCGCCGCCGGGGAAGCCTATGCCTATGTCGCCCATAAAGTTGTATACTCCACCGAGTATCATATCTTCAAAAAAGTCAGAGAACCAAGCGAATATCACGATGAACGGTAGCGTAAACGGAATGAGGAAAAGGATTGATTTAAGCAATGTCTTAAACTCTCCTCTCAAAACCTGAAAGCCTCTTCCAAAGAACGTATCGGGATATTCCTTCACAGGGCGGGCTTCCGCCATACCTGCGGCAATAATCTTTTGCGGCTCTTCCGGCTCTACTCTCACCGCCGCGTCCGTATATAATCCGCCGAGCAAAAGCTTCTTCGTCACGGTCGGATTTTTTGCATACTGGTTTGCCATAGCAACTCCTTAAATCGTATATATACAGTGATTATACTATATTAAGGTATAAATAGCAATATAAAATACACATTTTGCCCCCGCTTCAATGGGTGGCACGCCTCTTAAAATTTGCATAGTATATACAAATCGACATAATACGTCGGTTTAAAAACGGCTTGCGCCGATGCTACGTTTACTCGCATAAACGGCATCTGTCTTACATAACTTTGAGGAGGCTATATGAAAAAATTTAACATCGCAGTGGTCGGCGCAACGGGAATGGTCGGAAATAAATTTTTGCAGGTGCTTAAAGAGCGCAATCTCCCCGTTGAAAACTACTATCTCTTCGCGTCGTCAAAAAGCGCGGGCAAGATAGTGGACTTTATGGGTAAGCCGCACGAGATTATAGAATTGACGAAGGATAACGTATTAGCGCTTTCAGGCAAGATTGATTTTGCGCTATTCTCGGCGGGCGCGGGCGTATCAAGAGAATTCGCCCCAATATTCGTCGAAGCAGGTGCTACGGTAGTTGACAACAGCTCGCAGTGGAGAATGTTTGACGACGTTCCCCTCGTTGTACCCGAGGTCAATCCCGAGGATATAAATTGGAATAAGGGTATAATCGCAAACCCCAACTGCTCTACGATACAGGCGGTCGTCGCACTCAAACCCCTTCTCGATACCTTCGGTATAAAGCGCGTGGTGTACTCCACCTATCAAGCTGTATCGGGCGCGGGCGTATCAGGATATTCCGACCTCGAAAACGGTGTAAACGGCGTTGCACCGAAGAAATTCCCCTATCCTATCGCGTACAATGTTCTGCCTCATATAGACGTATTTATGGAGGACGGATACACGAAGGAGGAATGGAAGATGATTGCCGAAACGCGCAAGATTCTGCATAAGCCGAATTTGAGAGTTACGGCCACGACCGTGCGCGTACCCGTATACTACGGTCACAGCGAATCTATAAATATACAATTTGAAAAGCCGTGTACGCGCGAAGGTATATTCGACGCGCTTAGCAACAGGGACGGACTTATCGTAACGGACGACGTGAAGAACAACGTATATCCTATGCCCATACTTTGCGAGGATAAGGACGAGGTTTTCGTCGGGCGTATCCGCATAGACGACAGCGTGCCGAGCGGCGCAAATATCTGGGTTGTAGCCGACAATATAAGAAAGGGCGCGGCAACCAACGCCGTGCAGATTGTCGAGCTACTCATTAAAAAAGCTTTGGAGGAATAAATGATTTTCAGAGGCGTAGCGACAGCACTTATCACACCTTTTACAAACGGAAGTATCGACGATAAAGGCTTTGAAAAGCTGCTCAATTATCAGCTTGCAAGCGGCGTGGACGCGGTGGTCGTTCTCGGCACTACGGGAGAACCTGCAACTATGTCGCAGGACGAAAAGAAGCAAGTTATATCCCTTGCCGTAAAAAAGCTAAAAGGTAAGATACCCGTCATAGTCGGCGCAGGCTCAAACAGCACTGCCGCCGCTATCAAATCGTGCGAGCTTGCAGAATCGCTCGGCGCTGACGGACTGCTCGTCGTTACGCCCTACTACAATAAATGCACGCAAACCGGGCTTATACGCCACTACTCCGAGATTGCCGCGGCTACCGACCTCCCAATCATCTGCTACAACGTACCGTCGCGTACCGGCGTAAATATGTTGCCGTCAACCTTTTCAGAACTTGCGGATATTCCGAATATCGTAGGTATTAAGGAAGCAAGCGGAAATATGGAACAGATTATGGAGTACGTTCGCCTATCGGGCGACAGGGCGGCGGTATACAGCGGCGACGACAGCCTTACGATTCCGACAATGGCTATGGGCGGCGCAGGCGTAATAAGTGTTGTGAGCAACGTGTGCGCGGAATACGTTACGACGATGACGCACGCGTTCGATGACGGCGACCTGCAAAAAGCAAGCTCGAAGCAAAGAGATATGCTTCCGCTCGTGCGCGCAATGTTCTCAGAGGTAAATCCCATTCCCGTCAAATACGCCGCATATCTCAAAGGCTTTTGCGACGGAAGCCTACGTCTCCCGCTCACACCTTTAAGCGATGGAAACGCACACACACTCAAATCTCTGCTTGAAAAATTTTAAGTTGAATATTATATATATTACACACTCTCGATTTTGAGGGTGTGTTTTGTTTTTAGAAATTGATAATTTGGTGGTTATATCTAAGTTATGATAAAAAAATTGAGCTATTGAGATGAAGAGCGCGAAAACGCCCCATTGACAACAAGCCTAACGTATATAAATACGTGACTTGGTGGCAATGGGGCGTTGACAATGCTATTCGCTCAATAGCTCAATTTTTTATTGAAGCTCGGAGAAGTACTTGATTGTACGTACCATCTGGCTCGTGTAGCTGTTCTCGTTGTCATACCAAGAAACAACCTGTACTTGGGTAAGACCGTTGCCGAGAGGAGCAACCATGGTTTGCGTTGCGTCGAAGATTGAGCCGTAGGTGCTGCCGATGATATCGCTTGAAACGATTTGGTCGGTGTTGTAAGCATAGGACTCGGTTGCCGCCGCCTTCATTGCCGCGTTGATGCCGTCAACAGTTGCTTCACCCTCGACTACTGCGATAAGGATTGTCGTAGAACCGGTGGGGGTGGGAACACGCTGTGCAGAACCGATGAGCTTGCCGTTGAGTTCCGGAATAACAAGACCGATTGCCTTTGCGGCGCCGGTGCTGTTGGGAACGATGTTGCAAGCTGCCGCTCTTGAACGACGGAGGTCGCCCTTTCTTTGCGGTCCGTCAAGAGGCATCTGGTCACCCGTATATGCGTGAACGGTGGTCATGATACCGGACTTGATGGGCATATAGTCGTTGAGTGCCTTTGCCATAGGAGCGAGGCAGTTGGTGGTGCAGCTTGCGGCAGAAATGATGTTGTCGCTTGCCTTCAACGTGGTGTGGTTGACGTTGTAAACGATTGTGGGAAGGTCATTGCCTGCGGGAGCGGAGATAACAACCTTGCGTGCGCCAGCGTCGATGTGAGCTTGTGCCTTTGCCTTTGAGGTATAGAAGCCGGTGCATTCAAGCACGACGTCTACGCCAAGCTTGCCCCAAGGAAGCTCAGCAGCTTTTGCCTTTGCGTAGATGGTAATCTTCTTGCCATCGACGACGATGTAACCGTCTTCCTTGACAGTGCCGTCCTCGTTGAGAACAGCCTCACAGCTCTCGACTGTGTGGTTGTTTGCATAGTTGCCTTGCGTCGAATCGTACTTCAAGAGATGAGCAAGCATCTTGGGGCTTGTCAAATCGTTGATAGCGACGACCTCGTAGCCCTCTGCGCCGAACATCTGTCTGAACGCAAGACGACCGATACGACCAAAACCGTTGATAGCGACTTTTACGTTTGCCATAATAATTATTCCTCCAATAGGTTATCAATATTGCGACTTTTTCAGTCGTGATTATTTTACAATTATTAGAAAAAATAAGCAAGCGGTTTTGATAAAAAAGTATCGATTTATGGTTTGATTATAAATATATCTAATTATTATCTATAAATATACTGTACGTCGTATACTCTAAATGAAATAGCCCCCTCTTTCCCTTC
>CAMWIB010000056.1 GCA_947174215.1 uncultured Clostridia bacterium | reverse complement strand
ATTCAGGGTGCGTTCATATCCGAGAATGAGGTCAAGGACGTCGTTGACTTTGTTAAGGAGCATAACGACAGCTTTTTTGATAGCAACGTCAAGGACGCTATCTTCAACGAGCCTGAGGAGGAAAAGTCCGATTCAGGTAAGAAGGGCGGCAAGGGCAAGGATAATGACGTCGACGACGGAGTTCTTGACGATGACTTTTTCAAGGCTCTCGAAATCGGAATCGAAATGAAGGAAAGCGGAAAATCTTTCTCCATTTCCTATTTACAGCGTAAGCTCAGCGTAGGCTTCAACAAGGCGGCGGGGCTTGTGGATAAGATAAGTGAAATGGGTTATCTGACTACGAGCGCGGACAAACCGAATTTCAAGTACGTGAACATAACCGAAGATGAACTTGACGAGCTTAGAAGAGCAAGCATGGAAGACGAGGACGAGGAATGAACATAGGCGCAATTTCACTCGGCTGTGATAAGAACAGAGTGGACACGGAAAAAATGCTCGCAAGGCTTGAAGGCGGCGGTCACTGCATAGTGTCAAGCGCGGAAGAAGCGGATATACTCGTCGTCAATACCTGCGCGTTTATAGATAAGGCAAAGGAAGAGTCTATTGACGAAATTTTGTGGGCTATTTCGCAAAAGCAGTCCGCAAACGCGAAGCACGTCATCGTGACAGGCTGTCTTGCAGAAAGATACGCCGACGCACTCAAAGAAGAGTTTCACGAGGTTGACGCAATACTTGGCGTGAACAATTACGACGAGATTGTGCGCACGGTTGAGAGTATTTGTAGCGGCGAGAGGGTGCTTGCTACGCACGGTAAGGATAAGTTTTGCGACAAGCGTGTACTCACTACGCCGTATCATTACGCATATTTGAAAATCGCGGACGGATGCAACAATCACTGTACATACTGCGCAATCCCAAGCATACGCGGGAAGTATCGCTCCGAAAAGCTTGAAGATTTGCTTAAAGAAGCTAAGGCACTCAGCGACGACGGTGTGAAGGAGCTTATACTCGTAGCGCAGGACGTAACCTGCTACGGCGTGGATTTTGACGGGAAGCCCCATCTTACGGAGCTTGTAAGAGAGATTGAAAAGCTCGATTTCGAGTGGATAAGGCTTCTTTATCTCGAACCTGAAACGGTTGACGACGGGCTTATTGAGTTTATTGCAAACGAGTCGAAGGTCGTCAAGTATATGGATATCCCTCTTCAACACGTTGACGACGGTGTACTCAAACTTATGAATCGCGGCACGACGGAAGCGCGTATACGCGAGCTTGTATCGAAGGTGAAGAGCAAGGGCATTACGCTTCGCACTACGTTCATATGCGGTTTCCCGCAGGAGAGCGAGGAAGCGTTTAATAAGCTACGCGACTTTGTGAAAGATACGGATATCGATTACGCGGGCTTCTTTGCGTACTCGCGCGAAGAGGGTACGGCGGCGGACAGACTCGGCGGTCATCTTGACGATGAGGTCAAGCAGGCGCGCGCGGACGAGTTGTCTGAGCTTTGGCAGGTCAAGCTTGCAAAGCGCAATCAAAGTCTTATAGGTACGCGCGTGCGCGCGATATACGACGATATAGATTACGACAGACAGGCGTTTATCGGAAGAAGCGCGGCACAGGCTCCCGACATTGACAACGTGATATATTTCACGGCGGATAGCGTCGTTCAGGTCGGCAACTTTTACGATATCGAGATAACGGGTACCGACGGCGTAGACCTCGTAGGGAGGGTGTTGGAATGAAAATGAAATTAAATCTGGCTACGAAAATAACTATTGCGCGTATTCTTTTTATAGTTCCTACTATCGCGGCTTTTATCGTGGGACAGCTTTTTGCTCATTTTGGGAACGAGCTTGGCTATTTCATTGGTAACGTCGTTGCGGCGGCGTTGTTCGCAATATGCTGTTCAACTGATTTTGTAGACGGATACATTGCAAGAAAGACGGGTACGGTGACCGACCTCGGCAAGCTTCTCGACCCGCTTGCGGATAAGGTCGTTATCGTAATAATGCTGTTTTTGGTGGTGCTGTTCAGGGACGGACTTGACAGGGTGTTTGCGTATAACACGCTCGTCATAGCGGTGCTTAGCGGCATAATACTTTCACGCGAGCTGTTAATTAGCGTATTTCGCAGTATCGCCGCAAGCAAGAATTGCGTTCTCGCCGCGGATATATTCGGAAAGATTAAGACTGTCGTACTTGACGTTGCGGTCACGACGCTTATGCTCGCAGGTATGCACGTCGTTATCGGCTATATGGGTACGGTGCTTTTCTATCTCGGCGCGGCGCTTACGGTGTATAGCGGCGTGAATTATATCGTTAAGAACAGACACGTATTTGTTGAGAATAGCGAATCCAAAGAGCAGGAAAGCTCCGTTGCTATGAATGAGCCACAGTACGAGGAGTTTGAAGAATATCAAGAGGGTCTTTCTCAGGAAATGTGCGATGAGTTTGAAAACAGAGAAGAGAACAGAGAACTGCTCGACAAGCTTCAAATGGCAAAGCAGAGCTGGGAAGATAAGAAAATCGAAGAAGAAAATCTGAACAGATATATGAACAGACAGGTGAACTTCGAGGAAGTTCACGGAGAAGAGTTCACCGTTGTGGATACGAACGACTATAACGCACCTGCATACGATTTGTTTGGACGTCAGACTGACGGCTACGTTCAAAACGGACAGAATATGAACTCGCCGCTTGAAACGGAAATGTCATACGATGAAGCTCAGTACGGCAACGTACAGTGTGACGGTGAGCAATATAGTGATGATACGCAAAACGGTGACAGCGCGCAATATGGCGGTGAGCAATACGGTGAGAGCGTTCAGTACGACGGTGGTATGCAATTTGAATCGAACGCACAATATGAAGAAGCCGTACAATATGAATCAGACGTACAAACTCTGTATAACAGGAACGTCAAGATTGGCGAGCTTTTGGTTGACAAAGAGTTTTTAGATTCAGAAGATAACGCTATGTTCGTCGTTGGACGAGATGAAAACGGAATGAACTGCTTTGCAAGCTTTAAGGAGCTTAGCAGTATTCTGCTTGTAGGCGGAGCAAATTCGGGTAAGAGTAACTTCATTCGTACTATGATTTCGAGCCTGCTTTACAAGGCTACCCCCGACGACTTGAAGTTTATACTTATTGATTCCGAGAAGTTTGGCGAGTCCGTATATGACAGAATGCCGCACTTGCTCGTTGACGAGGTTATAAGCGATATCGGTAAGGCGGAGCGCGCTATTGCGTGGGCAACGAAGGAAGCAATGCTCAGAATGAAGTATTTGCAGGACCTCAAATACAGGAGTATAGACAGATATAATGATGAAATCGCGGTACACGGCAAAAAGAAGATGCCGCGCATAGTCGTAGTCATTGATAACTTTGATTATATTGCGACAAAGATGAATAGAAACATCGTGAACGGACTTTCGACAATTTTGCGTTTTGCACGTTGTTCTGGTGTGAATCTCGTGCTGTCGGTGAAGAGAATTGCCCCGAATATTTTGAGTATGTCCGACAGAGGTAATATACAAGCCTTTGCGGTATTCAAAGTTTATTCGGCACACGAAAGCCAGATAGCGCTTGGTAGCACTGGCGCTGAAAAGCTCACGGAGAAGGGTGAAATGCTGTTCCGCATAAACAACGATACGCCAAGGCGCATACGCGGTGCGCTTACCACTCAGCGCGAGGTTGAGGATATCGTTGAATACGTCAAGGCTCACAACGTTTGCAATTTCGACGGCGATATAAACGATGTGATTAGCTACGGCGATTTGTACGCTTCAAGCATGGTTGAAACTGAAAACGAGAACGCGAATAGCGCGAGTGCGAACGTTCAAAGCGACGGTAGCAGTGATAATAGCGCGAATTACGACAATAACAATTCTTTTAGTCAAAACGATAGCAGTGCTGAGAGTGATAAAGAATTTGAAAAGGATAAGCTGATGTATGAGACGCTTAAAGCGCTCGTAGCGTTGGGCAGGGAGCGTGGATACGTATCTATTGCGGGCTTACAGCGTAAGCTCGGAGTAGGCTTCCCCAAAGCGGCGGCGCTGTGGACTGAGCTTGAAAACCGCGGTGTAATCAAGGAAGATGAAAATCATACCTTCATTATTGCGCAGGATTTGGATAAGCTTGAAAAGCTGTTGCAAGAGCTTGCCCCGGTTTATGAGGACGGTGCGCCTAACGGCGACGTGGAATGACGATATGATACGCGAGGTTGTGAAGCTGTGCGGTCTTAGTAAGCCGCAAATTATGCAAAAACTGCAATTGCTTGACGGTTGCGGCGTATCGTTTGAGGTGCAGGAGAAGTACCTCGACGCGGAAGTCGTAATGACGACGAGCATTGATTCTGCCATGTTTGACGTGGTTAGAAGCACGGTTTATAACATTTTTGAGAACGAAGTGTATTCTTCTGAAAGTTGTAGCTTGCAGGAGCTTGCCGCAAGTCTGTTGAAAATGAGCGGGCATATACTCGGCGTTGCGGAAAGCCTTACCTGCGGACTTGTTTGCGCTATGCTTGCCGAGGTGTCGGGCATAAGCGAAAACTTGTATGAAGGTATAGTGTGCTACAATAAAGGCTCTAAGATGAATAGGCTTGGGGTGAGTAAGGAAACCCTATCCGCACGCGGAGCGATAAGCCGCGAAACCGCGTACGAAATGGTGAGAGGACTCACCGTCGCGCCCGTGGATATAGGTTTATCCACGACAGGACTTGCAGGTCCGAGCGGCGATGAAGGCAAGCCCGTAGGACTTACGTATATTGGCGTAGGAAGCGGAGATTTTATTCTTACCTTTGAAAAGAGGTTTGAAGGTACCCGCGATGAGATTCGCCACGCGGCGGCAAACGTTGCATTGTTCTATCTGATACGCTACCTCAAAGGCGATATCTGGCGACTGTGATAATAGCAAACTGTAAAAGCGTGCTTATCGTGTAAGCGTTATTAAATTGGAATATAAAATAAGCGCATAAATCTGATAAGCGTACATATCTCAAAATACCGTATACCGCGGAATAAGAGAGCAGTAATTATTTGAGAAAAATTTTGATTCAATTGCCATATGTACCAAAAACGGTGCATTGGCTTGAATATAATATAACCGTAAAACAAGTGGCGCAGGTATCTGCGTTCAAAGGAGATATACCATGGCGGAAAAAAACGATAAACCGAAATCCAAGGCGGAATGCCTACAAGACGCGCTCGCGCAAATCGAGAAGCAATTCGGCAAAGGCTCTATTATGCTTTTGGGCGAGGAGAGCATACAAAAGGTGGAGGCAATCTCAACGGGCTGTCTTACGCTTGACGTCGCGCTCGGAATTGGCGGTATACCGAAGGGCAGAATTATTGAAATCTACGGACCGGAATCCTCAGGTAAGACGACGGTTGCGTTACACTGCATAGCGGAGCTTCAAAAGTCCGGCGGCACGGCGGCGTTCATCGACGCGGAACACGCGCTTGACCCCGTATACGCTTCAAAGCTCGGCGTTCAGATTGAAAACCTGTACATAGCACAGCCCGACAACGGCGAGCAGGCGCTCGATATCGTGGAAATGCTCGTAAGAAGTAGCGCGGTCGATATCATCGTAGTTGACTCCGTTGCGGCGCTCACACCGCAGGCGGAAATTGACGGCGATATGGGTGACAGCCACGTCGGCTTGCAGGCAAGACTTATGTCGCAGGCACTCCGTAAGCTCACGGCTGTTGCATCTAAGAGCAGATGTACCATTATCTTTATCAACCAGCTCAGAGAGAAGGTTGGCGTAATGTACGGCAACCCCGAAACGACTACGGGCGGTAAGGCGTTGAAGTTCTACGCTTCCGTTCGTATCGACGTAAGAAAGAAGGATACGCTCAAAGACGGCGGCGATATCGTCGGAAACCACGTCATTGCAAAGATTGTCAAGAACAAGGTCGCGCCTCCGTTCAGAACGGCGGAGTTCGATATTATGTATGGCACGGGTATTTCCAATACGTCTTGCGTGCTTGACCTCGCAGTTGAGAACGGCTTCGTGCAGAAGGGCGGAAGCTGGTACAGCTACAACGACGAGAAGATTGGTCAGGGCAAGGATAGGACTGTCGAGTATCTTACGAACCATCCCGAAGTGCTTGCAGAGCTTGATGCAAAAGTGCGCGAGAAATGCGGTATGAACTAAAACAAGTTGTAAATATCGCTCAAAATCTGTAATATTACAGCAGAGATTTTTGAAACAAAATTTGCTAAATACAATGTTTATGTGTAAAAAACAGCGCATAAACATCGGCTTTGAGTGTGTAAAAACTACGTTGCCGCCTGCTATCAGGCGGCAACTATTTTTTATACGAGTCGTTGACTTAAACTATAAAATAGTATATACTATATACGACAAAGCTATATTTGGAAACAAAACCGTATAGATAGATTGTTTTGATGCCGAAGCTATGCGACGGTGTATATATAATCAACATTTGTTTTTCGCTATATTTTTGCGTTTTCTTTTTATGGCTTTGATTATATAAATGGAGGTCTAAGATGACCAGTATGAGTTTATTGCTATCCGCGATAGACGGCGGCGGTATTGCAGGTATTGCTATCGGCGTTGCCGTGGTGGGTATAATCATCGGTGCGGTCGTAAGCTATTTCGTATATAAACAGCAATCGAAAAGCAGAATAGACAGCGCTAAAAACGAAGCGGAAAGAATTATCAATGAAGCAAATCAAGAAGCTAAGTCAATCCGTAAGGATGGCTTGATTGAAGCAAAAGAACAGATGAACAAAATGCGTGACGAGTTCGAAAAAGAGAACAGGGAACGCAAGCAGGATTGGCAACGCACCGAAAACAGATTGTCACAAAAGGAAGCCGCGCTCGATAAGAAAGAGGATATAATCGATAAGAAGAGCGCAACCCTCGACAGAAAGATTGAGGAAACCGAAAAGGCTCAGAAGCAGATAGAGGAAACGAAGGAAAAGTTGAAGGCTATCGAAGAAGAGCTTGGACATTCAAAAGAGATTATGCAAAAGGAGCTTGAAAGAGTTTCAGGCATGACGAAGGAAGAAGCCTCGCAGGAACTCAAAAGCACCTTGCTCGAAAGCGTGAAGAAGAGTGCCGCGCAGGACGCAAAGAATATCATTGCAGAGG
>CAMWIB010000055.1 GCA_947174215.1 uncultured Clostridia bacterium | reverse complement strand
GCGTTATCTTAGAAACGGCGTGAAAAACCTCGTGTCATTTGAGAAAACGTTCAGCAAGAATATTTGTCCGTGCTTCTTCTCTTCGTCATACGGCGACTTCCTCAAAAATCAGGCAAAGCGCGGTTATGCGTTTGTAAAGTCGCAGGGCGTTGAAACGGAATTGGTTTTCTTAGATAAACGGCAGAACAAGGCGCATCAGCTCGTCCACGTGTTCAACGTGCTGAACTGGGAGTGGGAAGAGTCGGATATAGTCAATAAGGCTATGTGCGCGTTTTTTAAGAAATACGTTAAGTGATTTAGGGTAGATACAACCGATTGCGATGAGGTTGTCTATTGAGCAAAAGCAATGAAATAAACGGTACAAGTTGAATCATTTATTGTTCAAATAAAAATTATCGGAAGCTATGAAGGCTTCCGATATTTTATTTTAATGCCAATAACTTAATAGCGTTCGTCGTAGTCGCGGCGCGGTCTGTTATAGCGGTCATCGCGGTCGTAGCCTCTGTCATAATCGTCACGTCGGTCGTAGTCACGGTCGCGGCGGGAGTAGCCCCTGTCATATTCGCGTTCGTCATCATATTCGTAATGGTAGTTTGAATGACGTCTGCTGTCGCGCGGTTCATCGTAGTCGATACGGTCGTTGCGCTCGCGGCGAACGGACGTCTTGGCGTAGCGCTTTTCGTCCTTTGACGGCTTGAAAAGAAGTAATACGATTATTATTGACGGTATCGCAATGCCAATAACCAACACTACGCGAAGCGCGACCGAGGAGTTATCCGGAGGGGTAAAGCTTCCGTTGGGAAGGACAGGCTTATTCTTTGCGGCGAGCAGTGTGTCTCGCTCAGTTTGCGCGCGTTGTTGATAGGGTACGGTGAACGGCTCCAAGCTATCAACCGGGATAAAGCCGTATTTTGAAATACCGTTGTAGGTTGCGCTCGCGTACACCTCACTTCCGTCCTCGTTGTATCCGAGCAACTTTATCGTAAAATCGTTTGTGATGATTGAGGAACCAAGCTCGACTTCCTCATCGCCTTTTAACGTCAGGCGAACGTCGGGAAAGAGTGATTCGCCTTCGGATACGGTGATTTGCGTAGTCGCGGGAAGCTCATATGGCGTATGCAAATCAGTATTGCACAAACAGAAAGTATCGCCGATATCGCAATAGTTTATGTCATAATAAATTGAATGCGTTGACTCAAACGGACTGTTGGCATTTGGGTCAACAGGCGAGCAGAGATAATAGCTTTCGGGTATATAAAAGAATTGAATATTGTTTTTATCAAAAACCATTATGGTGGATTTGCCCGCGTAGGCATTGTCTTCAAGATTGCTTACAGGCGCTTTGATAACCGTGACGGTTGAGTCCGCTTTTGCGATATTTACGCTATTTCCGCTTGATACGCAAAATTGTGCCACACATAAAACCGTAAGCGTGGCGAAGAGTAATGCGAAAAGCAATATGAACGATTTTGCGTAAACTTTCTTCATAGTGTATATATGATACTATAATAGTTGACAAATTGAAAGCCTTTGACTACATTTTTTCATCAGAATTTTTGTTGATTTGAAAATATCATTGACATAATTTTTTGTATTTTGCGACTTAGCGATATTATTCTCGGCGTATGAAGGACAACGATACGCTTTTACGACTCCTTAAAATCGAACGCGAAATGGACGCCCGCAAAAACGACGCGCTTGCGGGATACAACACTACGCTCGTACACGAAAAGCAGATGGCGTTTCACAGATGCTTAAAGCGCAACCGCTGGGTATTCGGCGGCAACCGCTCGGGCAAGACGGAGTGCGGCGCGGTGGAGAGCGTGTGGCTTGCGCGTGGCATACACCCGTATAGACGCAATAGGGACAACGTGTCGGGATGGGTTGTGAGCCTCTCTCAGCAGGTGCAGAGGGACGTGGCGCAAGCGAAAATTTTGAAGTATCTTTCTCCGAGATATATGGCGGACGTGGTGATGAGAGAGGGTAAGCATACCTCGCCCGAATACGGCATTATCGACTATATCGTGGTGAAAAACGTATTCGGCGGAACGAGCAGGATAGGCTTTAAGTCCTGCGACCAAGGGAGAGAGAAATTTCAGGGCGTATCGTTGGACTTCGTGTGGTTTGACGAGGAGCCGCCGAAGGATATCTACGACGAGTGCAGAATGAGAGTGTTCGACAGGTGCGGCGACATATTCGGCACTATGACCCCGCTCAAAGGTCTTACGTGGGTGTACGACGAGATAGAACTCAACTGCAACGACGACCCCGAGGTGTGGTGCGAGTATATGGAGTGGAACGACAATCCCTATCTCGACGCGCAGGAAGTAAAGACGATGCAGACTGTCGTTCCAAAGAGCGAACAGCTCTCGCGCAGATTCGGGAAGTTTTCGGCGGGCGAGGGACTCGTCTATCCCGAGTTCGACCAGAGCGTACACGTCATAGAGCCGTTCACCGTGCCTAAGGAGTGGTATAGCAACATATCAATAGACCCCGGTCTTTCAAATCCTACGAGCTGTCACTTTTACGCGGTGGATTACGACGGGGTTATTTACGTTATAGCCGAGCATTTCGAGGCGGGGCAGAACATAGACCATCACGTAGAGCAGATATCAAAAATTGCCGATTCGCTCGGGTGGGAAAGAGATAGTAAGGGCAGGCTTCACGCACTTATAGACAGTGCGGCAAATCAGCGTACGCTTGCCGCAGAGAAGAGCGTTGCGGAGCTGTTCTCCGAAAAGGGAATCTTAGTCAATACCGACGTAAATAAGGATTTATATAGCGGAATACAGCGATTAAAGTCGCTTTTTGAGCAAAGACCGCCGCGAATATATATTTTTTCAAACTGCGTAAATCTCATACGTGAAATAAAAAGCTATTGGTGGGGAAAGGGTGACAGACCTAAAAAAGTTGACGACCACGCGCTTGACGAATTGCGCTACTTCGTCATGACTCAGGCAAAGCCGCCCACGCCGCCTAATCAGCCTAAATCGCAGATACAGATTGACAAGGAAAGACTGATACGGAATGTGAGAAGGGATAAGCCATGGATGAAGAAATTTTGAACGCGCTTTTGAAGCGGGCTAAGGGATATTCCTACAAAGAGGTGCAGGAAGAGTACGCCGTGAAGGACGACGGCGAGATTGCGCTCACCAAGCGGAAGGTGCTTGAAAAGTACTGCCCGCCCGACAGTAGCGCACTCAAAACTTATATGGAGCTTAACGGCGATAAGGACGTGAGCGAGCTTTCAGACGAGGAGCTTGAAAAGGAGAAAATGCGCCTGCTTAAAGAGCTTGAAAAGCAGGAAGAAGAGAAATCTAACGCCGAGCGCAAAGAGAAGTCCAAGCGTGGGGCGAAAAAATAAAGGAGAAAAAGATGTCTGATTTTGAACAAAAAATCGTATCCGAGGTGCTTGCCGATTTCAAGAAAAGGCAGGAGGCAAGGCGCCCCGTAGAGCTTAACTGGCGGTTGAATATGAACTTCGTCATGGGCAATCAATTCGCACAGATAACTCCAAAGGGCGATATCGAGGACGACGGAAAGCAGTATTACTGGCAACAGCGCGAGGTGTACAACCATATTGCGCCAATACTTGAAACCCGTCTTGCAAAGCTGTCGAGAGTAAAGGCAAAGGCGACCGTACGTCCCGCTACGTCCGACGACGATGACGTGGCTTCCGCGTCGCTTGCAACGAAGCTTATCGAAGCGGTATGTAAGGAAAATAACTTTTCCGCACAGCTATCGCTTGCAAATACGTGGAGCGAGATTACGGGTAGTGCGTTTTTCAAGATTACTTGGGACCCTGAAAAGGGGCGCGCGCTTGACGCAGACGCGCTTGTACGCGAGGGTGACGTAAGCGTTACGCTTTGTCCACCATTCGAGATTTTCCCTGAGGATATCGCAATCACCGATATAGACAAGCAATCGTCTATTATGCACGCCAAGGTGCTTACGACTGCCGAGGTAAAGCGCATATGGGGCAAGGAAGTGAAGGGCGGCGACGTGAACGTGTTTTCCTTCGACAACGCGCAGGTTGCGGGCGGCTTCGGCTACACGGCGACCGTTCCAAAGATAGTGAGCGAAAAAAGAGAGGATAGCGTAACCGTAATTGAAAAGTACGAGATGCCGACTGCCGAGCATAAAAACGGCAGACTCATTATCGTCGCGGGCGACAAACTGTTGTATATGGGGGATTTACCGTATATCAACGGCGAGGACGGCGGCAGAGAATATCCGTTTGCAAGGCAGGTGTGTATAGAGAATCTGACAAACTTCTTCGGCACTTCCGTGGTGGAGCGTATCATACCCGTACAGCGCGCCTACAACACCGTAAAGAACAGAAAGCACGAGTTTATGAACCGTATTGCGGTGGGCGTACTCGCGGTTGAGGACGGTTCGGTGGATACGGACAGCCTCGAAGAAGAGGGCTTGCCACCGGGAAAAATCGTGGTATACAGGCAGGGCGGAACTCCGCCGATTATGCTTAGTCCCTCGCAGGTGCCAACGGAATTCTCGCGCGAGGAAGAGAAGCTACTTAACGAATTCGTGATGATAAGCGGCGTAAGCGAGGTCACGACATACTCGCAGGTGCCGTCAAACGTATCGTCGGGTACGGCTATATCCTTGCTTCTCGAACAGGACGACACGCGTATTTCGCTTACTGCGGACAGTCTGCGCGAGGGCGTGAAGAGGATAAGCAAACAGATACTTCGCCTCTACCGTCAGTTTGCCGAAGTGCCGAGAGTCAAGCGTATCACGGGAGATAACGGAGAGGTGGAAATTGCCGCGTTCTCGTCAAGGAACATAGACAGCGAGGATATCGTATTCGACACGGTAAGCGATATAGAGGATACGCTGTCGGCGCGCCGCGCTATGGTGTACGACCTCTTGAAGCTCGGACTGTTTACGGATAACGAGGGCAGAATGTCGGACGGTATAAAGACCAAGCTGTTCGAAATACTCGGCTTCGGAAACTGGGAGGACGGCAGAAGCGCGGACGAGGTACACCGCAAGAAGGCACTAAGAGAGAATCTCGATTTCGCAAGCGGCGAACTTACGCCCGACGTGTACGACGACCATACGCTTCACATTGGCGAGCATATCAAGATGTGCGTGTCGTCAAAGTGCAATAAGGACAGAGCTTTGCGCGACAGAGTTGCAAACCATATCGCTATGCACACTCAGCTTGCAAATCTTAACGGCGAGGTGAGCGAAATGCAAAAACGCTTTCAGGAAGGAGAGGGTATAGATGGAGAATAAAAATTTTAATGCGGACGGCGACAGCGTAAACGCTTTGACGGTTGAAGTGACGGCTTGCTTTACGGATGGCGACGGCTTGGCACAGAGTAGCGGCGTTCCCGCCGAGCAGGCAGAGGGCGTGATTGCTCAAACAAATACGCAGACAAATGTGGAAAACGATGAAATCAACAAATGTAATTTAGGCAAATTCAAAAACCCGCAGGAATTACTGCGTGCGTACGGCGAGCTTGAAAGAGAGTTTACTCGCCGCTCGCAGAGGCTCAAAGAGCTTGAAAAGGGTAAGCTGTCAAACGGCGAACCGAACGACAAGCAGTCAAATGGCGAGTCGTCAGACGGCGAACAACTAAGCGATACCCAGTCAGATGGCATACAGCCAATGATGAGCGATGAGGAATGGAAGAGTGCGGTGGACAAGTTTTTTACGGAAATCCCCGCCGCAAAAGCGTTTGCAAAGGATATTGCAAATATGCTCATAGCCAATCCGCAGATGAGAGAGGACAGAAACTGTCTGAACTCCGCGCTCGTAGCCGTGCTTGCCGACAAGTTCCGTACGCCCGAGCAGTTGCTTAATGACGGACAATTTTTGAACGACTACGTGCTTTGCTCCGAAAAGGTGAGAAACGCGGTCATCTCGCAGTATCTCGACGACGTGCGCAGGGGTATGCCTCCGCACACGATGAGAGAGGGCGGGCTTCAATGCGTTGCGCCAAAGGTTAAGCCAAGGACGGTAGAAGAAGCCGGAATTATGTTTTTGAAAAATAACAAATAGGAGTAAAAATTATGGTAACAATTTCGAATGCCGATAAGGCACTTAAAACGTTTTATCTCGGAGTACTTGCCGACCAGCTCAACGTGGGCGTGAATCCATTGCTTGCAAAAATAGAGCAGACTACTGCGGACGTATGGGGTAAGGAGGTCAAGAAGCTCGCCCCCTATGGTATCAACGGCGGTATAGGCTCGGGAGAGGAGAACGACAACCTGCCCGCAAGCGGCGGCAACAACTACGCGCAGTTTACGCTTACGCTAAAAAACCTCTTCGGTAAGATTGAGCTTTCAGACAAGGCGATACGCGCATCACAAAACAACGCGGGCGCATTCGTCAACCTGCTCAACGCTGAAATGGACGGATTGCTCAAAGCAAGCAAGTTCAACTTCGGCCGTATGCTGTACGGCGACGGTAGCGGCGTCATTGCGACGACGGTTGCGAACGTAGGTACGAGCAACAATCAGCTTACAGTTGACAGCATTAAAGCGCTTATGGAGGGTATGACGGTGGACGTATACACCTCTGCGGGCGTGAAGGATACCGCTTTGTCGGGCGCAAGAATAGTCGCTATCGACAGAACGAAGAAGCTCGTAACCCTCAGTCTTACGGCAGGTTCTAAGTACGGCGCGGGCTATAAGCTCTACGTTCAAGGCTCGAAGGACAATGAAATTACCGGCCTTGAAGCAATCTTCGGCGGCAGTGACAGCATATACGGCCTTGAAAGAAAGAACTATTCCTTCCTCACTCCCTATACGCAGGATATTGACGGAACTGTGACGGTCAGCGCAATTCAGGACGCTATCGACGCGGTTGAAGAAACCTCGGGCGGCGCGATAGACTTTATCGTCGCTTCATATAACGTGAGAAAGCAATACGTAGACCACCTTTCCAAAACCCGCACGAATATAGACTACCTCACGCTTGACGGCGGCTATAAGGCGCTTTCCTACTCGGGCGTACCCTTCGTTGCGGACAGATTCGTTGCGGACGGCGATATGTACTTGCTCAACAGCGGCGACATCAAACTTCATCAGCTTTGCGATTGGCGTTGGCTCGAAGGCGAGAGCGGAAGCGTATTGCATCAGGTACCCGGTAAGGCGTGTTACAGTGCAA
>CAMWIB010000054.1 GCA_947174215.1 uncultured Clostridia bacterium | reverse complement strand
CCCATAAGCCACACGCATAAATAGAACTCAATTAGGAATTAAACGCAAAAATGCCGACGCTTTACCGTCGGCATTTAATATTTCTCTTATCTGCTGTTTGCAGTTTTTCTCTTCTGCTTACAGTTTGTTTTATTAAGAATTTGTGTGTTTATATTACTCACAACAAACAAATTACTCACTGCGAAGCGCAATAGCGGGGTCTTTATTGGCGGCGATTCTTGACGGAATGAAGCCTGCGAGCATACTGAGAAGTACGCTTATCAACACCATCATTAAGCAGTGCCACCACGTGACCGTCATAAGACCGCTTATGCCGAATACGAGTTTAAGAATTACGCTACCTATCACGGATATAATTGCACTGACGATTATACCGATTATTCCCGAGTACGCACCGAGTATCGCGGACTCGGCAAGGAATACGCGTGAAATATCCTTCTTTCTCGCGCCGATAGAACGGAGTACGCCTATTTCCTTACGGCGTTCAAGCACCGAGGTATATATGATAATTGCAATCATAATCGTCGATACGATAAGCGATATTGCCGCAAACGCCACGAGTACGCCGGTAATGGTGGTTGTCATCGTATTGACGAAGGACATCATTGCCGAAAGCGAATCATTGTACTTTATCTTATTGCCAGTTTCTGCTTCGTACTTATTTATGAACTCCTCGATTACCGCCTTAGACTCGAAGCTCGTGCAGTAGAAGTTGATGCAAGTCGGATAGTCCTTGTCTACTACGCCAAGTCTACGCATAATATCGCTGTGCTTATCGTCATTTCCGAACGATATGGCGTCACCAATCTTGACGCTGTTCGTACCGTCAGCATTAGAAAAGTCAATAACGCTGTTATAGAACGTACTGCCGTAAATTGCGGCGTTTCTGTTATATTCCTCTATCATCTTTTGTGCGGCGGGATGATTTGTCGCATGGTCGAATAAAGCCGCCGTAAGCGCTGACGTATATCCTATAACGCCGCTGATAGACGTTGCCACAACACCTTTCTTCGGACGAATTACGCCTACGACCTTGACGGTGTCAATATCCTTTCCGTTTGCGTCCTTGCCGAACGTCATCGCGTGACCGTCTACAAATTCCTTTGACAAGTCCTTGCGGTCGTGCATAGTCCACGTTTCCTCGCCGTCGTTCTTGATAAGATAGTCGGCATTCGTCATCAGCTTAAATTCAAGAGATAAGATTTCGTCCAATGAGAAAGTTGACTCTGCAAAACCGGAATTTGTTCCCATAGCGGTTAGAACGTCATCGGTTGATTTCAAGCCGAGCATAAAGAGCTGATAGTCTAAAAGCTTGTTATTTTCATTTACAACCACGACAACTTCGTTTGCCCTTTGAGGCCACCTCGATTTTCCCACGAGGTCATACTGATTGTTGAGCAAAGCCATATTGTTAGGCATCTCTTCCCACGGACTTGGGAGGCTCTCTCCCATCATTCCAACAGCTCCCTCCAAAGTGAGGTCTTTACCCATGATTGGAATTGTAATATCCGCAAACCCCGGGAATGCTTCAAGCATCCCGCTAAGCACCGTACCCATCATCTCGGTGTACGGATTGACTTTCATATATTCATCGCTATTGTTTGGATTTATAATAAATGAGTTGAAAGACGTGCCGTAGTCATAGCTCACACGAGCAAGCGACGTATCAAAATTTTCGTCAATGTATTTTTTGAAGGAATACAAATCATTTCCCGAAGTGGTTGGGCATAATGTTTGCAATGACGTTGCCGAGAACTTCCTGCGTCGTGATGATGTTCTCATCAAACTTGCCGTCACCCGACGATGACATAAGCGCACTCATGATTGTGCCGATATCAATGTCCGTCGTAGTCTTGTTGACTTTAATAGGGTAAGAGGAAAGTGCGCTCTCCTCCAAGCTGTTGACGTATATTCCTGCGCCATTAGAAAGAGCAAGCACCAGTATAATGCCGATTATACCGATGCTTCCTGCTACGCTTGTCAAAAATGTTCTGCCCTTCTTACTCAGAAGGTTTGCCCACGAAAGACTGATTGCCGTGCTTAGCTTCATTGCAGTCTTGTCGGCGTGCCTTATCTTTTTCAGTTTGTCGATGATTGATAAGCCCTTCTTTGGCTTGACCTCTTGCGGGATTTCGAGCGAGTCAAGCGCGACCGCCTTCTCTCCCTCGTTCACGAACACGAACTGCGGCTCTTCAAAAGTCACGTCACCACCGCCTATATCGTCGTGACTGTCGTTGTCATCATGGCTCTCGTTATTTTCAAGACCGCTGTCCTCTGCCGTTATCTGCGACTCGTCCGAGCTGAACGGCATCGTGTCGCCCTCCACCTCGCCGTCTTTCAAGTACACGATACGTGTACTATACTCTTCGGCAAGCATCGGGTTGTGCGTAACCATAATTACGAGTCTGTCTTCTGCCACCTCTTTGAGCAAATCCATGACCTGCAAGCCAGATTCGCTATCAAGTGCGCCCGTCGGTTCGTCCGCAAGAATGATATCGGGATTGTTTACAAGCGCACGCGCTATTGCGACACGCTGCATCTGACCGCCCGACAACTGGTTCGGCTTCTTGCGAGCCTGCGCCGCAAGACCTACCTTTTTGAGAGCTTCGAGTGCGCGCGCCTTGCGCTCGTCACGGTCTACACCGCCGATTGTAAGGCTCATTGCAACGTTCTTCAAGATGTTCATATGCGGAATAAGGTTGTAGCTTTGGAATACAAAACCGATTTTACGGTTTCTGTAAGTATCCCAATCTACGTCGTCGTACTCCTTTGTAGACACGCCGTCAATCTGAATATCGCCGTCCGAATACCTGTCAAGACCGCCGATTATATTCAAAAGTGTGGTTTTTCCGCAACCGCTGGGACCCAGAATGGATACAAACTCATTTTTTCTGAATTCTATTGAAACGCCTTTAAGCGCAAGAGTCTTTTCTTCTTTATCTACTTTGTATTCTTTTACTATATTAACAAGTTTAAGCATAAAAAATGCCCTCGCTGATATCATATTTAGCGTATCATGAGAGCAAAAAACACGTATTTCCGCTATAAAAACACGAATTCTAAGTCCAAATAAATCTTGTTACCCCAAAAGATAGGCTACAAAACCACAAACACCCTTAGTCTTATTGTTTATTGTTATATTATATATAGGGCGGCTATATTAGCACGCGGTATTCATATCTATCCCGAACGCTGTCTGAGTCAAAACCGCTATATTTTGCGTAAAACTCATTATATATCAGCATTTCTGTTTCGAAAAGCACCGTATCTGATGCGTATCAACCCCAATATTTTGGGGGAACAAACCGTAATTTATTGCATATATCGCAATTTCGGTCTGTCGAAACAAGTCGGGCGCACTCCAAAATGGCATATTTTGAAGCGCAATGGACTTACATTGCTCCATAGATTATAGTTATCATAGCACAAAAATATTATTTTGTGTACACTTTTTTTGCGCACCTATCTTCGATGTGTCGAAAAATAATACAAATTGTCGAATAAAGCGCAATTTTACGCCTAATTATAAGGAAATATTTATATAAATTATGTCATTTCTTAATAAAATTTAAGATTAAAAAATTTAATACAACTGTAAAAAATTATGATTTAAGCGTAAATCGGCATAAAAATGAATAACTTCGGATTATATTATTTATCCCCCTCCCAGATAAAACCAGATAAATCTGCTTTGCTCGATAGCCTCCATATATCCCTGCCACATATAACGTCTTTGGTATAAGCGTAGATAGAATGCAATAAATCATCATCTTATTTAACATTGTGCTTTTCAGAATGGTACTGTCGTTACTCTACCAAAATGAGCGTAAGCGGCGCACACGCGAAGCAACCCTGTGGGACAAAATCAAGTTGAAAACGCACTTTATATACCATTTGCATAACAATCCTTATGGTCTGTTTCACCGCCAGTCGCCGATGTTAGACATACAATCAATATCAGACGCTGACAATAATCATTACTGCTTCAAACTTTAACTTAACGCATTCACAAAGCTGTATGACGCAGTCAGACTTGCCACTCTCGTCCTCAAACCTCAAAATAGCCATATAAAACACCTATCGTGTTTTATATGGCGAAAATCCGCCAATTTTATCAAAATAATACACGGTTCGTGTTCTATAATGCGGAATTTAGAAGATTTTTACAAAAGTTCAAACCTTTTTGCTCCAAAAAGAATAAAAACCAAATCAGGTAAAATATTACCATTTAGAACACTATTCGTGTTTTAATAACTCTTTCAACTCGTTCTTCTGCTCTTCGCTTATTCTGAAACTCTCTTTTGATTTCTGAATGGACTTTTTGAAAATCCACTTATCGATGGGCGCGGTTTTGAAGTATTCAAGCGTTTCATCATAGTGCTTGATAAACGCAAACGAATAGTACCAAGCCTTTGCCATCTTGATATAGTAGTCGTCGCCATTTGCCACTCTCACCATTTCAAGATGACTGACTTCAAACTCGCCGTCAAGAAAATGCTTTATTAGCATATCCAAACCAAAACGCACTGTATACACCTCGTCACTTTTAAGCCATACGCATATTCTTTCAAACAGCTCGCTTTTATGCTTTGCAAATACCTTTGGCGAAAGAATGTCACACACCGCCCAGTTGTCTATATAAGGCAGGAACTCCTCTATTAGATTAAGTGTAACTTCAAAATCCTTTTCAAGCGATATAAGCTCTCCGTGCAGAACGCTTTCATCAAAGTAGGTATGCGGCAATTCTTTCAGAAAAGCAGGCAACACGTTTTTGCAAAACTCACCGTCCGCACGCAACTGCTTTGCAAGCGCGCGTATCTCGGGAGTACGCACACCTATAATACTCTTTCTTTCAACCGTCGGAATCAGCTTTGCCTGAAAGTCCGCAAACTTCTCATCAGAGTGCTTTCTTAAAACATCAAAAATGTAATCCATAACCACCTATCAAAAAACTTTTATCACTTATCACTGCGCAGATATTACTGCGCCGAGCGCGAAACGTAATCAAGCGCAAGCTCACAGCCCTCAACTATATCCGCATACGCCCTGTCGAAATCGCCCGTCCACCACGGGTCGGCAATATTGCGCGGATTGTCGGTTATGTCTAACAATCTCATCACTTTGCCGTCCTTATCGCCGCCGAATATGCGCTTTGCGGAATCCACGTTGCGTTGTTCCATACAAAAAATGAAATCGAACTTATCGTAGTCGTCCCTTGTCAACTGCTTTGCGCGGTGCGACAAAAGCGGTACGCCCATCTCTTTCAGCTTGCGTGCCGCGGCAGGATATATGCCGTTGCCATCTTCCTCGGAGGACGTTCCCGCAGAATCGATATAAAACGCGCTATCAAGCCCCCTACGCTTGACGATATCCGTCATAATGCACTCCGCCATAGCCGAGCGGCAAATATTCCCAAGGCAGACAAACATAATTCTATACATACATCTCTCCTTAATTTAGCTGATTTTACAGTTCGCTTATTCATATCAGTTTAGCAAAATCTGCAATTTCTCTTATCCATATCAGCTTAGCGATAGCATTAAACAATTTTAACGATTACACCAACTATCACAATACAATTATAACCGATACCCATATCCGTTTCAAGTATTTAGAGCGCTCGATTGACTGTCAGGTGCATTTGGTGTATCCTAAATATGATATACATTCACAAGAAATCATACGATTTGGTGCATAATGAGCATTTTTGACGGACAGCTTAAAATTGAGGTTGCGGCGGCAAGCGGAATAGAAGCGGTTGTAAAACGTGAGCTTCTTACTTTGGGCTACACTCCGTCGGGCGCGAGCTACGGTCGCATATGCTTTGACGGCACCTTCAAGGACGTAGTGCGCGCAAACGTATTTCTTCGCACAGCAAACAGAGTCCGCATAGTGCTTGGCACCTGCCACGCGGAAAGCTTTGACGAGCTGTTTGACAGCGTACAATCAATACGCTGGCAGGACATTCTGCCGAAGGACGCAAGAATTATCGTCGAAGCCAAATCGCAAAAAAGCAAGCTGTTTGCGCTTCGTTCAATTCAGTCAATCTCGAAAAAAGCAATCATATCCTCTATGCAACGCGCCTATCACATAGCCGAGCTACCCGAAAGCGGCACGCCTTACAATATAGAGGTTTCTATCACCGACGATATTGCAACCATTACGCTTGACACGTCGGGCGACGGCTTGCATAAACGCGGATACAGAACCTATCTCGGCGACGCGCCCCTGCGCGAAACGCTTGCAAGCGCAATGCTGAGTCTATCAGTTTGGAAGCCGGACAGACCTCTGATAGACCCGTTCTGCGGCTCGGGTACTATCCCGATTGAAGCCGCGCTTATGGGCTTGAATATAGCAAGCGGTATGAACAGAAGCTTTGCCTGTGAAAGCTTTTACGGCGCACCGAGCGTACGCGGCGAAGTACAGCAGGAAGCCGAACAGCTCATACGCCGCGACGTGCAACTGCAAATAAGCGGCTTTGATATAAACCCCGACGCAATACAGCTTGCAATGAAGCACGCCGAGCGCGCGGGAGTTGCTCACAACATTCACCTGCAAGTTGCGGATATGCACAACCTCTCGTCACACCGTCCGCGCGGCGTGATAGTCACAAATCCGCCATACGGAGAAAGGCTTATGCAAAATGGAGAGGTCGAAGCGCTGTACCGCGATTTCGGAGCCGTATGCAAGAAAATGAACGACTGGTGCGTGTACGTCATCACCTCGCACGTAGGCTTTGAAAAGCATTTCGGCAAAAGAGCTGACAAGGTACGCAAGCTGTACAACAGCCAACTCGAATGCAATTTCTATCAATACCTTGCACCACTGCCGCAAGACAGTCGCAAAAAAATCTAAAACGACAACAATAACGGAGAAAATATATGAGAGCGCTCATTCAACGCACATTTGAATCAAAGCTATCCGTAGACGGAAAGCTGATAAGCAGTATCCCAAGCGGACTTACGGTATTCCTTGGAATTACGAAGGGCGACACCGAAGCCCAAGCGGAATACTTTGCCCGCAAGCTGTCAAACCTACGCGTATTCCGTGACGAAAATGGCAAAATGAATTTGAGTATAAAACAGGCAGGCGGCGAAATACTTCTCGTATCGCAATACTCGCATGCGGGAACACTCGGGAAAGGAAGCGGAAATCGCCCCGACTTAGGGCAGGCGGAA
>CAMWIB010000053.1 GCA_947174215.1 uncultured Clostridia bacterium | reverse complement strand
ACGCACTGCATAAGGTATTCAAGGCTTACCGTTTCCGCCTGAATCGTCAGCTTGTCACCGACGAGCAGAACTGTGTCGGACGCGGGAACTATGACGTTTCCGTCGCGCTGAATAGAGCGAATGAGTAGGTTGCCCGGCCACAGTACGTCGCGTATCGCTTGACCTGCCGCAACCGCGCCGTCTTCGATAGTCGTGATATAGCCCTCGCGGTGAAGAGATATATTTTGTTCCTTCATTATACTTTCAAGGAGAGCGTCGTAAAGCGGCTTCAAGCGGAACAGCTCGCTAATCATATATCCAATCGATACGCCGAGTATGACGGGAATGAGAAGCGTGAACTGCCAAGTAAGCTCCACTACCATAACGATTGAGGTAAGCGGCGCTTTGACTACTGCGGTGAAGAAGGTTGCCATAGAAATCATAACTATGCAGTCCGAGTATTCCACGGACATTCCTATTGCACCACACAGCTTTGAGGCGAGTGCGCCTATGCAGGCACCGAGCGCGAGCATTGGAATAAATATTCCGCACGGCACGCCTGCGCCCAAGTTGAATACGGTTGATAAAAGCCTAAGTATCAAAACTATGAGCAGTGTGACGACGATAGGCGAGGAGAATATGCTGTCAACCGACATTTCCGTCGTTCCGCCGTGAGTGCCGATAGCCTCGATAACCGCGTGTCCACCGCCCATTGCGTAGACTGTGATAAGACCGACAGCTCCCGCAAAAAGGAACGGAATAAGCATTTTAAGCGAACCTTTCAGTACGGTAATCTTCGAGAATAGCTTTTTAGCGAGGAATGCAAGCTTGTAAAATCCGACTCCGAAAAGCCCGCTTATGACTGCCGCAAGCACTACGTAGAGATAGCTCTTTATCGGAAGCGTGTGGAATACGAAATTTTCGAATACGCTCACAACTTCCATATTCATAGCGGTGAAAAGAAGGTTGCGGGTAATAAGACCTGTAAGAACTGACGAGAACGCGCAGATGAATATTGACGGAGTGAAACGTCTGTGCGCTTCCTCGAAGGCGAAAATGACGCCCGTAAGCGGAGCGTTGAACGCGACCGCAAGACCTGCGCACGCGCCGCCTGTAATCTGATAACGCCTTTCCATATCCGAGCCGCCGAGCAGTCTGCTCGTAGCGTCGCCGCACGCGCCGCCGATGTACATACTCGGACCTTCCGAACCCGCGCTAAGCCCGCAGAACATACAGTATAAGCTTGCCGCCGCCATTGCGGGAAGTACCTGATACCACTTAAAGTTCATAAGTCCACGCGACGCGCCTTCCGTCTGGGGAATACCGCTTCCGCGTATCATCGGGATAAAGTGTACGAGTACGGCTATTGCAAATCCTGAGATTGCAAGCACTAAAAACAGTAGCGGAATAAACTGCGGATTCGCTAATATACCGCGGTACAAATCCTTAGAGTAGCTTGTGATAAAGTTCGCCGCAATGTTATAAAACGTGACGACGACACCTGCAAACAAGCCCGTGCAGATGCCTACCGCCATGAGTTGTAGTCCCTTTCGGAACAGCCTGTATCCAATATGGTCGTGTTTCATTATATATTGTCGCCTGTGAGCAACCCTCCAAGACTGAAAGTCGTGTGACTGCGGCTTAGAGTCATTATGTTATGGTATTATAGACTCTTGCGCTAAAAAATGCAAGGTATTAGGGCAAAGGAACGCATTTTATATTTTAGTCGGAGCATTCGCCGTATAGGGCGAGTGTGGATTTGAGAGCTTTAATTACTTCATTTCGAAGTGACTTCGGAGATAGAACCTCAACCTTGTCGTTGTACTGTAACGTCCAGTACAGCATTGCCTGCGGGCTTGCCTTGACCGTAGCGGAGAAATGGTTATCGTCCTCTCTGCGTGTTTCGAAGCCGCCACCAAACCAATCGTAAAGCTCGTCTACCATAAAATTGGCGCATCTTATCGTGATGAGCTGTTGTTCGTCGCTGAACATATACGGAAGTCCCGTTGCGATATTCTTGTAGTTTATGCCATGCTCGAAGCCCTTATTCTCTTTGAGTGGCAGAGCGTCCTCGTCGAGTATGCGCATATGCTTTATCTTGTCCAATCGGTCGTAGCAAATGTTTCCGTACTTGTCGTCGTGGAGCATAACGTAGTAGCGTTGGTTGTGCAACAGCATATGATATGGCGAGCCGATATGACGGCCGCTCACGTACGCCTTGCCGTCTATATCCATTCTGATATAGTCAAATTCAATCTTCTTGCCAAGCTCTATCGCTTCGTCAATCAGGTCGATATTGAGGAACAAATCCTTATTCTGCGTCTTGCCCCAATCAGTCACGGAATGTACGTGCTTGACGTGACTCTTGAAATGGCGACCGCCAAGGCTTATCAGCTTTTCAATCAACTGCTTGGAGTGCGTGGGGTTTATGTAGCGCGAGCAGAGCGCACTGTCAATGAGCAGTCGAAGCTCGGAATTTTCAATGCGGCGGGAAGCGAGATATACTCCGTTTCCGTCGCTGTCTATATCTACGCCTATTTCTTTAAGGCAGGAGATATTTCTTCCAATCGCCTTACGCTCGCATTCGATGTCGTAGTCGCGGCGCAGTATGTCTATTATGTCCTGCTGTTTGAGCGGATGCTCGGAGTCGGAGTAGTCTTCAAGAACCTGATAGATGCGAATGATAAGTGCTTTCTTTGCTTCCATTGACATATTTTTACCTCTGTAAATTTGTTTTTAACAATTTTATTAAACCACTGCAAATGTACCGTTTTTGGTACATTGCATACTTTATTATATAGTTGTGACAGGCGAAAGTAAAGCGTTTTGTCAAAGTAGCTAAACAAAAAATCTTCGGGTAAAAGCATTGGTGAAGCAATAGGACAAAGCAAACTTATGAAAAGCATCTATCTTTTGCCAAAGAGGATTTAGCAAAGAGGAATAAGGTAAATATCTTATAGATAAAATAAATATAAAGAGGTAGAACTATGAACGTAAAACTTACCCGTATCTGTACAGACAGCACTGTGACAAGCACCAAGATTGCAACAAAAGATGGAAAGCTCGTGTGCGTAAGGCTTAGCAGAATTCACCGCTAAAACGGTTTAATAAGCACAAAACGCTGTTTATATACCGTATATACAGATATTAAACAGCGTTTGTGTGAATTTAGTGTTAATTACTCTTGTGATTGATAGGCTAATTGCACCCTTACCAGTAATCGCTTCATATCGGGAATCCATTTGTGATGGAAAGCGAATTAGCTGCGGGAATCAATTGTCTTACTTCGCGTACGAGTCGTACAGTTGCTTGAAGTAGGGCATTGAGCGCAATATCGTATCCTTGCTTACGCAGTACGCCACTCTCACCCAGCCGCCTGCCGCGAAGTCCTCGCCGGGAACTAATAGCAAGCCGAATTCCTTCGCCTTATTGGAGAAGGCTTCCGCGCTTGGTTCGAGAGCTTTTACGAAGAGGTAGAACGCGCCGTTTGGGTGTACGCACTCTAAGCCGATATTTTTAAGCCCGTTAAAGAGCAGGTCGCGGTTTTCCTTATAAGCCGACGTGTTGGGGTGTGCTTCTATGCACTCGGCGACGACTCTCTGGAAAAGTGCAGGCGCACATATATAGCCGAGCGCGCGCCCCGCACCCATAACCGCAAAGTACACGTTTTCAGAGTCGCTTGCCTGTGGGTTTACTGCGATATATCCGATGCGCTCGCCGGGAAGGGAAAGCGTCTTTGAAAAGCTGTAACAGACGAGCGTGTCCGCGTAATACGACGGAATGAACGGCACTTGTACATCATCGTATACAAGCTCGCGGTAAGGTTCGTCCGCAATCACGTAGATGGGATGAGCGTACTTTTCTTCGCAAGCTTTAAGGAGTGTTGTAAGCTTTTCAATCGTTTCCTTTGAATACACGACGCCGCTTGGGTTGTTCGGTGAATTGACGATAACCGCCTTGGTGTGCTGAGTAATAGCACCGCTAAGTGCGTCGAAGTCTATCTGGAACGACTTGTCAAAGCCGACCGTAACGGGAGTGCCGCCCGCGGCCTTTATAAAGACGTTGTACTCGGGGAAGTATGGCGCGAGTATGATGAACTCATCACCCTCACAGCACAGTGCGCGTATGGATATGGCAAGTCCTGCTGCCGCACCGCAGGTCATATAAATATTGCTCGCCGCAAATGAGGTTGCATATCTTTTGTTCAGATTTTCCGCAATGACGCGGCGCACGCCCTCGTCACCCTGCGCGGAGGTGTATCCGTGAAGAAGGGTGCTGTCCATATCGCAGACAAGTCTTGTTATAGTTTCGTTCACGCAGGTCGGCGCGGGAACGCTCGGATTGCCGATTGAAAAATCGAACACCTTATCCGCACCCAACTCTCTTGCTCTGATTTTGCCGTATTCGAAAAGTTCTCTTATGACGGAGCGTTTGCTTCCCAAAGCGTACATTTCATTGTTGACCATACTGTCACCTTAGCCTTAAAATTCGCCCGAGAAGTCCCAATCTTCCAGATTGTTAGGGGTTATGCCCGCCGTGTAGTCGATAAGCGTTTTGACAAGCGTAGCTACGCTGACCATCATTCCGTAGTTGCGTCCGACGGCGCCGTTTGCACCTGCCTCCTTGCGCTGAACTTCCATATATATGGTGTTGTCGCTTCTATCGTAGCCTGTCGCCTGCATAAAAGTAACTCCGTTTATTTCCTGCTTTCCTTCAAGTATGAGGAAGTCTTCCTCGTTTACGCATATTGCGCGTACAGCGTTTTGGATATCTTCCGCAGACGGGTCTGGAATCTGGCGTGCGTTTGCCGTCTCAACCGTGAGCAGAAATCTCTCAAACTTAGGAGCTTCTTTTACCTCTTGTGTAGCGAGATTTGATTCTTTTTGTTCTACGCGTGGCTCAATATAAGGCTCTACGTTTTTTGCTTTCTTTTTAGAGAAAAACCAACACATATTTTATACCTCCAATAATAATTGATATTATGCGCTCAATCGCTATTATTGTCAATTTAATATTTCACATTATGACAGCGAGAATTATGACAATGTAATTAGTTACAGTGCAATTCTTAGAAATACAAATTAAAATAACCATAAAAGTAGCGGGCGTTTTATGCTTTGCCAAATTTATGTTTTATAACGTAATCAATTCACAGCTTGCTTTTGTAGTCCGTTCCCCAATCGGACATAGCGTCGAGGATAGGCTTCAACGATTTTCCAAGCGGAGTCAACGAGTATTCTACGCGCGGCGGAACTTCTGCAAATACCTGTCTTTCCACAAGTCCGTCCGATTCCAAGGCGCGAAGGTTGTCAGTCAACACCTTCTTGCTTATCGCAGGAATGGATTTTATAAAATCGCCGAACCGCTGTATATCGTTGTATACGAGGTTGCGTATAATGAGAATTTTCCATTTATTCCCGATAAGCTGTACTGTGGTCGCAACGGGGCATTCGGGTAACTCTTCTTTCGTCAGCATAAGACTTTCTCCTTTCAACGTTCTGATTATAATTGTGCTAAATCCGATATTAAGCATAACAAAATGGCGATGTAAAGTCAATAGTTCAAATATGAAACCTTGTAACAAATCTACTATTTGATAATAGAAAAGTAACGTTATTGCAATCACATTGCACCTTTGTTATACTAATTGTACAATCTGAAAATAGGACGGCACTATGGAACAGGCGGAAAGAAGAAAGTTTTTGATAGAATATTTGTTGAAGGAAGACAATCAGCCGTTAGCGATTCCGCGCGACGAGGACGGACAAAAAAAGCTTTTGCGTGCGCTCTTCAACGTGCGTATGCCAATGGCGGCAAGCGATGAGTTTTTGCGTATACAGGACGAGTATTTGCAAGAGGAGTTGCGCATTAAAGGTATAGTCAGCATTGACGACCTCACGCCCGTCGCACCCGATATATATTTGTGGAAGGGAGATATCACTACGCTTAAATGCGACGGTATCGTAAACGCCGCAAACTCAAAATTGCTTGGTTGCTTCTGTCCTAATCACGGCTGTATAGACAACGCTATTCACACCTTCTCGGGCGTTCAGCTAAGACAAGAGTGTGCGGAGATTATGAGAGCGCAGGGCAAGGATGAGGAAACGGGGAGGGCAAAGATTACCAAGGCGTACAACTTGCCTTGCAAATACGTTCTGCACACAGTGGGTCCGATGGTTTACGGCGGGCTTACGGAAGAACACGAGCAACTGCTTGCGGACAGCTACTGCTCGTGCATTGCGCTTGCGGATAGCTACGGCTTGCAAAGTATAGCGTTTTGCTGTATCTCTACGGGGGCGTTCCGCTTCCCGAACGAGCGCGCGGCGCAGATAGCCGTCAAGACCGTATCTGAGTACAAGCGACTTACTGGTAGCAAGATAAAAGTGATATTCAACGTGTTTATGGAGTATGATTATGCAATCTACGCAGAATTGCTCGGAGCAAATAAGTAAATTAAAGACGGCGCTAAAAGAAGTTGACTCCGTTCTGATAGGCGCGGGCGCAGGACTTTCCACGTCGGCGGGCTTTACGTATAGCGGTGACAGGTTTTTCAAGTATTTCGCGGACTTTCATGAAAAATACGGAATAAGCGATATGTATTCGGGCGGCTTTTATTCCTACGCAACTCTCGAAGAGTTTTGGGCTTGGTGGTCAAGGCATATTCTATACAATCGCTATACTGAATCTCAAAAGCCAGTCTATTCGGACCTCTACGAGCTTGTGAAAGATAAGGACTACTTTGTTTTGACAACCAACGTGGACCACTGCTTCCAAAAGAGCGGATTCGATAAACAGCGGCTGTTTTATGCGCAGGGCGATTATGGACTATTGCAATGTTCTGTGCCGTGTCACAATAGCACCTATGATAACGAGGAACTCGTTCGCAAAATGGTAGCCGAGCAAAAGGATATGAAAATCCCGTCCGAGCTTATCCCGCGTTGCCCAATATGCGGAAAGCCGATGACTACCAACCTTCGCTGTGACGATAGATTCGTTGAGGACGAGGGATGGTACGCCGCATACGATAGATACGTATCATTTGTAAAAGCGCACGAGCGCGGCAGGATTCTTTACTTGGAACTCGGCGTGGGCGGTAATACTCCTGCCATTATCAAGTATCCGTTCTGGCAACTTACAAATCAAAATCCCTCCGCAACCTACGCTTGCATCAACAAAGGCGAAGCGGAATGCCCGCCGCAAATATCCAAGCAGTCTATCATAATAAACGCCGACATTGGCGATGTGTTGGAAGAATTGAGTGAAAAGTGAATAGTTAATAGTTAAT
>CAMWIB010000052.1 GCA_947174215.1 uncultured Clostridia bacterium | reverse complement strand
TGCGGTTGTTTTCCTTCTCCTTTATTGAAGCGCGCTTATCGTGAAGCTCCTTACCTTTGCTTAGCCCAATCTCCATTTTAACGAGCGCGTCCTTAAAATAGATTTTGAGAGGGATAAGCGTATAGCCTTTAAGCTCCACTCTGCCACGAAGTTTGTTTATCTCGGAGCGGTTTAAGAGTAGCTTGCGCGTACGCTTTGAATCGACGTTGAAGTAGCTCCCCATCTTATATGGCGATATGTGCATATTATTAACGAACGCTTCGCCGTTTTTTATCGTAACGAAGCTATCGCGCAAGTTGACCGCGCCAAGCCTTATTGACTTGACCTCACAGCCGATAAGCACGATACCCGCTTCATATACGTCCTCCACAAAATAATCGTGGTACGCTTTTTTGTTTGTTGCTACGTCTTTTATCATAATATAATTATACACACTTCGTGTGATTACTATTTACTGTCTTCTCCTAATCCTATCTTGCACTTGTACACTTAGATAAAAGGGCGACTCGCAAGCGAGCCGCCCAACTTTGAATTCCTTTAAGCATTATGCTCCCGCAACAGGTGCCTGACCGATTGCGAAGCAGATGATTGCGCAAACGATGATGAATGCAAACAACGCAAAGGTTATCTTTTTGAGAATGCCCTCTTTGGTCTTTTCCTTATTCTTGCCGTAGAAGGTATCGGACGCGCCGGAAATGACGCCTACGTTGTCGTTCGTGCCTTTTTGCATCATAATGACAACGATAATACTAATACAGGCAACAACCATCAATACGGCGAAAGCTATGGTGACAGCTTGCTTCGTTTCATAGTTTTTTATTGCCGAAAGCAATACTGAGTTCAATGTATCAAGCATATTGACCTCCAAAAATGTACTTTGAGATTTTAGCATACGCAAATATTTTTTGCAAGCGTTTTTAGTATAAATATATTTATATACACAAAAAACCGCCATAAAATTGAAAACTTAGACGATTATATGCGCTTATATGCCATTAAAAACGCGTTTCTGCCTTATATAATTCAAATATGCTATGCAAAATAATCGCATTTACGCTTTTGTAGCACAGATAAGCTATTCCGCATATAATGTGCAAAAAGTGCGGAGGCGATATGGAAATATTGAAATTTGCAAGCGATTTACCCTATCCTACAATCGAGGTGAACAAAAGTATATCGGAGTCAAAGCTCCTTATGCCGAGCTATGCAGGCTCGGGAAGCGAACTGACCGCCGTCCTGACATATTGCTTTCAAAGCTATATAACGCCAAGGTATCCCGAGCTTGCCAAGGCGCTTATGGGTATTGCCAAGGTTGAAATGCACCACCACAAGCTGCTCGGCACAGCAATATACGAGCTTGGCGGCTATCCCGTTATGGGCGCACGCACCTATTGGAACGGAAGCTTTGCAAACTACACTCTCGACCCAAAAAAGTTTTTACAGCAAAACATAATGGCGGAAGAAGCGGCAATTATGAACTATGAGCGAACGATACTCAATCTCTCATATGAAAGCGTAAAAATGCTTTTGGAGCGAATCATCTTAGACGAGGAAATGCACATCAAAATTTTCAAGGAGTTACTCAAAGAGTTTTAAGAGATGCTGAAAGAATTTTAATTACGCAGTAGATTCTACAAACAGATTATAATTTGACTTATAATTGAAATAGGCGTTCTAAACGCCTATTTTTGTATAGTATTTCCTCAAACGGCTCTGTTCGCGGAGCAAATGTATTCTAAAATTTTCGGCAGCGCATTTTCAAAAAGCTTATATACCTTTTCGTACGCTTCTATCCCCTGTCCGTAGGGGTCTTGAACATCTGCACCGCATATCTCAGAAAGCGATACGACATTATGTACATTTGGATACTGCACTTTCAGAAGCTTCGCACACTCGCGCGTTACGCAGATGATAATATCCGCACTGCTCGCTATGCTCATATCGCAATACTTTGATAAGTATCCCTCATTACACGCCACGCAGTGCGCTTTGAGTACTTTGACCGCTTCATCGGATATGGGCTTGCCCTGCCACTGCGCAAGCAGTCCTGCGCAATCAACGGATATATTCAAGTCTATATGTCTTACAAGCTCCTCAAACATAAATCTGAGCATAGGACTTCGGCAGGTATTGCCGGTGCAAACAAACAGTACTTTCATACGCTTTTGCCGCCCGCCGCCTTGGTAACGCGGTTCATAACAGAAGTTTCCAAACCGCCGCCGTGCAACTCCTCGATGATGATATAGTCGTAGCTCTTTTCCGCTTCGTGCAATGCGCCATAGATGTTGCGTGTGTAGTCCTCTGCCGTTACGCCAAGGGAAATCTGCGCCCTATCCTGCACCTTGTCGCGGTATATATCGCGGGCAACGATTACGGGACTCTTTCCTTCTGCGCGCACTCTGTCATACTCGCTCACCGCGCTATCGATACTCTTTGCGCTTACCGTCTCCTTTATCGGCGCGTAGTGCGTGTATTTCATTCCGGGGGCTTTTGCAACCTTTATAATTTTGCCATTCTCGCTGACCTTGCCGACTATATCGAGAAGCATTTCCGCAGTGACTGCACCGGGGCGAAGAATAGTAGGCACGTCGGACGTCAAATCAAGCACGGTGCTTTCAATACCAACGCTACACGCGCCGCCGTCCAATATCAGGCTTATCTCTCCGTTCAAATCCTCGTAAACGTGCTGTGCCGTCGTTGGTGATATATGCTTTGAACGGTTTGCCGAAGGTGCGGCAAGCGGATATGACTTTGCAATAAGCTCTCGGGCGTACGCGTTGTTTGGCATACGCACGCCAACGGTTTCACCGCCCGCAGTCACCGCGTATGGAATCTTGTCACCCTTTTTGAGAATCACCGTAAGCGGACCGGGCATAAACTTCTCCGCAAGCTTATAAAAGTCGCTCGGGATATCCACGGCAATCTCATTCACCTCGTCTATTGATGAAATATGCACGATAAGCGGATTGTCTTGCGGTCTGCCCTTAGCCTTGAAAATTTTTGCCACGGCTTTGCTGTCAAACGCGTTTGCGCCGAGTCCGTACACCGTTTCGGTGGGAAATACAACAAGCTCGCCGCGCTTGATAAGCGCGGCGGCTTCGTCTATTGCAATATTTGCATTTTTTATTTCAGTGACCATTGCTAAAACTTAATGACCTATATTTGCGTAACGCATAATTCAAGTAAACTTGCGCTACGGCATCGTCAATTCTTACCATTCCCTGTTTTAAGAGCTTAGATAAGTCTGTACACGTGGTAAATAGAATTCTTGTTTTCGTCGGTTATCTTTTCAAACACGAACACGTCGCTCGGTGATGAGGACGGTGCGTAAAGTATGCTACCCTCGTCCATTCTCGCTTCCATAACCCCTTTCTCGTTGATATTCGGGTTGAAGTTCTTTATGCCGTATATCTTCTTATTTTTGCCGTCCACCTCAATGGTCTTGAAATACATATAGCAACCAATCTTGCTTATTGCGGCATTATTCTTGTCCGTTGCCATATCCGCAAGAGGCGTTGAGCCGTCCGACATCTTTTCGACTTTCACACCGTTATTGCCAATTATATAGAGCGACTTGACCTTGTCACTGTTGTAGCACTCGCCAATCGTGTACGCGCCGCGGAATGCGGAAAGCGAGAAATACTCAAACGGGATAATCTCGTCACCGTAGATGTTGAACGCGCCGTATAATACGTCGCTACTGCTACTGCTCGCGCTCGGGTCGGGAATAGCCGCGACTATCACGTTGTTTGAAAGCTCCTGCTGAACGACTGTGCTTCTCTTGTTTCCGTGTCCAACCTCGTTGCCCTTCGGGTCGTAGACGTGAATCTCACTCGGCGAAAGCGGAATGTAGAAGTATCCGTCTACGTTTGCCATTACGAGGTCATAGTAACCAACCTTATCCTTTTTCTGAGCTTTGATTTTCACGCCGTAGTTACCCGTAAGCGACATTACGATATTGAGATTGCTGTCAAGTATAAACTGGTCGTACGCGGCGTCATCTTTACCGTATTTCAAATCAAGACCGTAGCTCGCATAAATATAGCCGTCGTTGAGATATGAATTGGTGTCAATACCAATCTTGTCCGCGTCGTAGTAGTTGTTCGACATCTTGAAGAACACCTTGTCTGCGTTTGCGGTATATTCCGTAAGGCTGTCGTTGTCAGGCGTATAGATATAGCGTGAGTACGAGTAATACTTATCGCCGTCATAATAACCGTAGTCGTCAGTTTCCTTTACGGAATGCTCCTCGTATACGTAGAATCTGCCGCCACCGAGATAGACGAACTCGTTGTAATAATTGCTCTGTCCCTCGCTTACGAAGGTAGCGCTCGGCGTTCCGTTCATACTCTCGACGCTACCGTTCACGGTGCTTGGTATTTTGTAAATCACGTTGCCTATGGAGTTGCCGACAACCGTAACGTATTTGCCGTCAAAGCCTCTTACGTTGCTGAGCTTGTTATCGGTGTTGGAAACGCGGCAAACGAGCTGTCCTCTGTTGCTTTGATTTCCCGTGTAAGTAGGACGGTATATTGAGGTGTAGCTCGGTGCGCCGAATTTATCGTAGGAATAATGCACGGCGATAAGACCGCTATCGAGAATTTTGATTGCGGTATCAATAGAAACCGTAGTTTTTGCGTCTGCAAAATTATCTCTTGAAAGCACCGTATAGCCGTCGTAATCGAACGCCATAAGCGATTCATTGTTGCACTTGCAAACGATAAGTCCGTCCTTGACGCGCAATGCGGAGATACCGACGTTCAAGTCGAACAACAGCTCGTTGCTTCCGCACTTCATAATAGAAAGAGTCTTCGTCGCAGTGTGCATAACGACGAATGCATTCATATCCTTGATATAACCGACGTCGCTGTACGCATTGCTCGCGTCCGTGGACTTCGTTCCCGAATTGGTGTATACCTCCCAACCCGCGGGCAACTCAATTTCAAGCTTCGTACCTTTGAACTCCGCTTCACTTGTCGCCGACTTGAATATGTCGTTAAGCGTAGGCTTCTTGTCCTTGTTACAGGCAAAAAGCAATACCGCCGATGACATAATCACCGCGACGACCGCAACTACTGCTACAATCTTTGCTACAATCCGAGTATTTTTCATATGCTCTCCGTAAAGTAGTGCGCGCCGATACGCACACCCAACATTAGATATACAAGATTTGAAAGAAGGAAATTCGCCTTCACTCTAAGCTCGTGAGTGGAAGCGCTCCCCTCGCTTATATAGGCCCTTGAAAGCCCATCCACAGGTACGTCGGTAAGCCCCTTGCAGTGCTTGCAGACGATTCCGTCCCTGTCGCTGAAATACGCCTCGCCCTCTATGTCGCACTTGCATACGTTGCAATGCGCAAAATCGAGCGCGAAGCCGTTTGCTTCAATCACCTTTTTCAAGAACTCCGTCACTATCTCGTCCGCGTCCTTATCAGAATACGCAAGGTCGTTAAGCGCGGATAGGGCGCTCATAAACACCTGCGGTTGAGGTTCGCGGGATAGCTTATCAAGCGATTCAAGCACCATGCACGCCGCATAATATCTGTCTATATCCGCCGTGACGTCCGAGAAGGATTCTATCTGGTTGCATTCCGTAATCACGTACTTTCCTTCTCTTCCCTGCAAGACGTAATCCCCGAAATTGAAAGGCTCTGCGGCGTATCTGAGCTTTGCCTTGGGTTTAAGACAGCCTCTTGCCGAAGCTGAAATTTTGCCGTGTTCAACGCTGACAAGAGTGACAATCATATCACTCTCTTTGTAGGGAACCGCCCTCGTAACGATGGCTTTTGTCTTTATTGCAACGGCTTGCATAATCCTCTTGAAGCCGCAAAAATTTACTCTCTGCGACTTACGTCCTCTCGGCTCTCTTTCATTGCGCGGTACATATCGTACCACTCTATATCGCCCGTCCTTGCAAACATTTGCCACAATTCTTTTTCTGTCATATGGTTAGATTGCGCAAGGTAGCGGTTTTTATTCCTCAATCCTGCTTGAACGCCTTGACGTCGTATCCAAGCTCTCGCATAAGATACTCGCTGTCGCGCCACTCGTCCTTTACGCGTACGTACAGCGTAAGAAACACCTTCTCGCCAACGAGTTGTTCCAAATCCTTACGCGCCTGCGTGGCAATCTTTTTGAGCATCTCGCCGCCCTTACCGATGACGATTGCCTTGTGCGACTGCTTCTCACATACGATATCCGCGTCAATATCGCAGATAGGCTGTCCCTCTCTTTCCTCAAACTTGTTGATGTATACGCCTATGCCGTACGGCACTTCCTTATCGAGAAGATAAAGCGCCTTTTCTCTTATAATCTCCGTCGCCATAAAGCGCATTGAGCTTTGAGTGTACTCGTCCTGCGGGTACATAGGCGCGCCAAACGGAAGGAGTGCCATAAGCTCGGCTTTGAGAGGTTCTAAATTCTCAGCTTTCTTTGCGGATATCGGAACTATTGCTTTTAGCCCTGCTATACCGTTGAGCTTTTGCAAGGTTGCAAAAAGCGTTTCCCTCGTGACTGAATCCTGCTTGTTGAGCGCAACCACGATTGGCTTCTTGCTCGCGTTATTCTCCAAAAAACCGTAGTCGTCCGCACTCATTCCGCGCGCGGCGTCTATAACGTACACCACGCCGTCAACGTCTTTGAGTCCGCTCTCAACCGCCTTCATCATATATTCGCCAAGCTGATTTTTCGCCTTATGAATACCGGGGGTGTCGATAAGCACCATCTGATAGTCGTCACCGTTAATTATGCCAAGCAGCTTATTACGCGTAGTCTGCGGCCTCCACGACACAATGGAAACCTTCTCTCCAACGAGCGCGTTGGTGAGCGTAGACTTTCCCGCGTTTGCAAGTCCCGCTATACATATAAAGCCTGATTTGAAATTTTGATACATTTTTATTCCTTCGTTCGTCTTACGGAAGTTCTTTCGCCTTGCTCTTTAATTGCATATTTGCGCCCTTAGAGCTTCCTTTATCCTTTTTCGCTATCACTGTATTTTGTCGCCTAAGATATATCCTACCTTAAAAGCTTGGTTATTCTCATAATCTCGCGCTGATGAGCGGTCATTATCTCCTCGTCGTCCTTCTCTATATGGTCGAAGCCGAGCAAGTGCAACAGTCCGTGGCAGGTGAGAAAGCCAAGCTCTCTCGCGTACGAGTGTCCAAACTCCTCCGCCTGCTCCTGCGCCCTCTGCCTGCATATCATTATCGAGCCGAGCATTACGCGCTTGCCGTCGTAGTCGCAATCCTGAAAAGAGTTCTCTTTAACCGGAAGCGGAAGTTTATCGAAGCAAGGAAAGCTCAGTACGTCCGTGACCTTATCCACTCCTCTTGCGCTGTTATTCAG
>CAMWIB010000051.1 GCA_947174215.1 uncultured Clostridia bacterium | reverse complement strand
CAATTAAAAAGAGGTATATTATGGACAGTTTCAAAAAGTATCTTGCTGAATTTATCGGAACTTGCGTACTTGTAACTGTTGCCTGCGGTGTAGCGGTCGTGCTTGGTTGCGGTACTCCTGCGGGCTACGTCGGTACGGCGCTCGCTTTCGGACTTGTCATCGTAGCAATGGCATATTCCATCGGCAATATTTCAGGTTGCCATATAAATCCCGCGGTTTCACTTGCAATGCTCATAAGCAAGAGAATGAGCTTGAAGGATTTTATCGGATACGTAATCGCGCAAATTTTAGGCGCAATGGTTGGCGCAATTCTTATCGGTTTAATCTGCGGTTCGTTCAGTAGCGACTCTGTGACGTTCGGCTCGTTCGGACAGAATATGGCTCAACCCGTACTGGTTTCCGCATTCGGACAGGGCGGCGCGCTTGGCGTAGCGTTGGTTGTGGAAGTTGTTCTCACGTTCGTATTTGTTCTTGCGATAATGGGCGTAACGTCCAAGACGGATAACAAAGCCGTCGTAGGCGTCGTGATTGGACTTTCTCTCACCCTCGTTCACTTGCTCGGCATTGGTCTTACGGGAACGTCAGTCAATCCTGCGCGTTCGATTGGACCTGCAATTATGGCTCTCGTAAAGGAAGGCAACACCGCAGGAATCGAACAAATCTGGATATTCATAATAGGACCGCTCGTGGGTGCCGCGCTTGCCGCATTAGTCTACAATTTTCTGTCAAACAAGAAATCCGAAGCAATAGAAGCTTAAATTAAGCAAATACAATATAAAAGGTGCTTGCAATTTGCAAGCACCTTTTCATTTACTTTATTTAAGGTGAAGTTCAAACCCCGCAAGAAGTGCGAGTTATTATTCAAATTCTACGCGACCAAGGATAAAGTCTAAGGTGTAATCATATTTATCCGCAATCTTAATCAAATTTTCTATTGATGGTTGATTTATGCCTGTTTCCCAATAGTACATAATAGATTTTGAGATTTTAGTGGTTTTTTGAAGTTCGTATCTGCTTACGCCCAAGCGTTTTATGAGTTTCTTGAATTGTATTGAAAATTGCGGACATTCGTTGTAGGTTTTAGATGATGATACAATTTCCGTTCTACCTATGAGAAAATCGACAGAACAATTAAAGTAATCCGCAATACGTATAAGTATATCGATTTCAGGAATATTCTGTTTGGATAAATAGCGTGAAATTGTAGAAGGTTCAACATTTATGCTTTCAGCAAGTTTTGATTGAGTTAAATCTTTTTCAATTATTAGCTCGTTAAGTCTTTCGGCAAAATTTGACAAAATCTCCATAAATAACTCCTTTTCTCTAAAAAAATTATGGTCTACATCGGCAATTTTTGCTTGCATTTTGTCGAGGCAGACCGTATCATTATTAGTAAAGAAATACGCGTATATTCATTAAATTCGGAGGTAGTTTATGGAAGAACAAAAGGCTAAAAACGTAGCAAATAATTCCTGTGATGAACAGGGCATAGTATGGGATATAAAGTACGCTATGCAGGATTTATATTTTGCAAGATTTATTGAAAATGGAAGCGAATTGAAGGTGCTGTTTGACAACGGGCAAGTGTTTAAGATTGCCGTCAAAGAATGCAGATAGTCAGAAGCGCAAGCAATACATATAATTGATTTGCACAAGTGGCGCAGATAATCCGCATAAATAAACGGCAGTCATTTGCGGACTGCCGTTTATTTTATATTGTAATAAAAATACTCAACTTAATCTTTATGGTATTCAATCTATTTTGCTTAATGGATAAGCCGACTTGAATATTATAATGTTTTGTTTGTTTCTTTCAGCGGTAGGGTGATTTCAAACTGGGTGTTGTATCCCTTGATTGGAGTATTGCTCAAAATTATGTTGCCGCCGTGGGCGTTGATTATCTTTTTGCAGACGGCAAGTCCAAGTCCCGAGCCTTGACGGCTACGCGATTGCTCGCCGACTACGAAGGGGGCGAATATGTCGTCGTTCATATCCTTGGGTATTCCCGCGCCGTTGTCCGCAACGATGATAAGAGCGTGCGAGCCTACCTTTTTTATGCGCAAGAAGAAGGTGGAGTCGGTTGGAGTGTACTTGAAGAAGTTGCCCGTAAGATTTTCAAATACGCGGGTGAGCTGTTGCTTGTCTATCTCGCAGATGAGCTTTTCCTCTGTTATATCGACGTCGAGGTTGAAGCCGTTAAGCTCGAACTCGTCGTATATGCTTGCGATGTAGGTACGGGCAAACTCGGCTACGTCAGCGTCAACAACGGATAGCTTGAAGTCGGGATGGTCGAGCTTGCTGTACTCGTAAAAGCCGTTTATCAGTACGCCCATACTTTCAGATTTGGTGAGTATGAGATTGAGATATTTTTGTTTTTCGTCGTCGCTTACGAGTCCGTCGCGCATAGCCTTTGAAAAGCCCTGTATGACGGTTATAGGCGTTTTGAGGTCGTGGGATAGACCTGCGAGCATACGCTGTCTGTCCTGTTCGAGTTGCGTACGCTGAGTTTCCGACGCGTTGAGCAGTGACACCATTTCATTGAAGCTGTCTACAAGCTGTTCAAATTCCTTAGAACCTCTATATGTCAGCTTTTCACGGTAGCCGTTCTGCGCGAAGTCCGTCATAGCTTGGCTAAGCGCTTTAAGGGGTTTCTGCACGTGTTTGTTGATGTATTTGATGTACAGCGCAAGCGAGGCGATAAGAAGCGCCAAACCTCCAACTGCTATGATGATAAGGAATAAATATGGCGTTACGCCTGATTCATTGTTTTCGTCAAGATATACTGCGTAATAGCCCTCGTCGTTGTGGGTGAAATAATACTTTTCTATGACTACGCCGTCGTGGCTGGAATTGTAGGTGTAAAGGTCAAGCTCCTTCTCGGTAAATTGCGTCTTTGCTGTTGTGATTGAGCCTAATAGAATACGCAAATCTGCGTCAAGCAAGAGATATTGCCGAGTGCCGTCGCTGTCTATGCGCGATATAAGATGATTATAGCCGTCGCTCTCCATTTTGTAGCTCTGTATAAGTATCGTTTCATCCGAGCCATAGTCATGTATACATTCGAGTTCGGAAAGGGTATAACTGCGCTCTTCGCCGTCGGACGAGTATACAAAATTGCCTTGTTCGTCTACAATTGAGAGCCAGCCGTTTTTGCCGTATAGCCTACTTACGGGAATATCGGAATACTTTCCTTTTCTAAGCGAGTCGTCAAAGTTGGATATGGTGCGCTTATTCCTAAACACAGTGCCATGGTTGTTCGCCCAAAACGCAAATACGAATACGAGCGCCATACTCAAAATTATGATAAACATAAAGGATACAAACGAGCGTATGAGTAGGGCAAGGAAGCTACGGTTGTCAATATATACGACGGGCGGGGGCGGTGTTTTGCGCTTCCTTCGAAATTTCGAACTATTAGATGTCGTGTTTTCAGCATTTTGATTTTGATTGTCAAAAACGGCGGCTTCGTTTTCTAAGCCGCTCGCGTTTGTTTCGTTATGCTTGAATTTAAGTTTACTGTCTTTCAATGTCGGTTTGCTCGCTATCCATCAATTTTGATTATACCTTAGTATTATTCGTTACTGTCTTTCAATCTTGTAGCCAAGTCCTCTGACGGTCTTTATATAGCGCGGATTCTTTGCGTCGTCCTCAATCTTGTCACGAAGGTTTGAGATATGCACCATCATCGTATTGTCGTCAGTTGCGTAGTAGTCGCCGTTGACTTCCTCGTATATCTGCATTTTTGTGAATACGCGCCCCGGCGACTTCATAAGCATTGCGAGGATTTTGTATTCCGTTGCGGTGAGGGAGATAGGCTCGCCTCTTTTTTCGAGGGTAAGCGTGTGCGTGTCGAGAGTGAGGTCTCCAACCACAATCTTGCCGTCCTCGCTCGTTCCCGATGTGTTTGCGTTGCCGAGGTGATAGAATCTGCGAAGCTGTGCGTTTATACGCGCTATGAGTTCGAGTGGGTTGAACGGCTTTACGAGATAGTCGTCCGCGCCGAGGTTCAAGCCCAAAATCTTGTCGCTGTCAAGGTGCGCGGCAGAAAGTATCACGATTGGAATATTGCTCTTTGCGCGGATATTCTTCGTAAGCTCGTATCCGTTCATTCTCGGCATCATAATATCTACAAGCGCAAGGTCAATCTTCTCGCGCCTGAAAAGCTCCAAAGCTTCTATTCCGTCCTTCGCCCAAAATATATTGAAGCTGTCGTTTTCAAGATACAGCTTTATAAGCTTTACTATGTCCTCGTCGTCCTCGGCGAGAAGAATGTTGAAGTTCATCTTGCACCTCAAATTTTTTTGATAATCGTTGAAGAACATTATAATATATATCATGCTTATTTTCAATGTCATTTTGCAATATTAAGTATATTTAAGCATTCTATTCAAATAAATCGCTATTATTGCGTTCTGATACAGTGCAATTTGCCGTCTTGAAAAAGATTTATAAATGTGATATTATGGCAAATATGGAAAACGTATTTTGTGAGCGCGCATATGCAAAGGTCAGCCTATCTCTTGCCATAACGGGGAAGAGAGATAATCTTCATACAATTGATATGATTGTCTGCCCTTTTCGTGAGTGTTACGACGAGGTGACGTTTACGCCTATCGAGGGCGCGAGCGAGGTTACCGTTGGAGAGATTCGCTCCTCGGTTTTCTTCTTCGACCGCGAACGCTTCTTGAAGTTTTTTATGCCGAAGCTCAAAGCTATCGCGGATAAATTCGGCGTATACGGCTCGTTCAGCTTGAATAAGGACGTTCCGCTTTCTCAGGGCTTGGGAGGTTCGTCAGCAAGCGTAGTCGCCGCCTTGAAAGCGGTTTGCGCGTATCTGAAAAGCATGGGCAAAGAGCCTGAGCTTGATAGCGAGTTTTTGGTTTCGCTTGGCAGTGATACCGCGTGTATGCTTTACGGCGGCGTATGCAGGGTGCAGGGCGTCGGAGATATCGTGACGCCTCTTCCCGATGAAGTCCCCGAGGATATGAGCGTTATGACTGTAAACGGCGGCTCAGATAGCGGAAAATGCTATGCGGAATACGACAGACTGTTTGCTACTAATGAGCATCTCTACAAAGCTACGGATTATATCCCGGACAGCGTGGCGAGTGCGATAGAACACCCGAGAAACGATTTGGAAAAAGCGGCAATGAACTTAAATCCGAATATAGAACGCGCATATATGAGATTTGACAGACACTATAAATTCGTGACGGTAAGCGGCAGTGGAAGTGCGGTCGTAGGAATAGGCAGATACGACCTGTTTGACTTGAATAATTGATAAAAGATTCAGTGAACTGATACTATAATTTTGAATTTTTGCAAAAACACACATTTTTGCAAAAATTTTTTTGCTATTTTTGGAGTTTTTGACATTTTTTCAAAATTGTAGCTTGCAAATTTGCTATTTTTGCAAAATGTTTTGCAATCTATTGTAAGTTTTATGTTTATTTGCTACAATATACACAAAGTATAATTATGTAAGTATATACAATACGATATAGAGTCGGCTTGCTTTGCGAGCATGAGGGAGGCTTATGAGGAAGAACGTAGACAGCTACGCTTGCTATTTGTTCCACGAGGGAACAAACTATCAGGCGTATAAGATGTTTGCGCCTGTGAAGGGTGTTGAGAATAGCGTTGACGGATGGTATTTCTCCGTGTGGGCGCCGAATGCTAAGAGCGTATCCGTCGTTGGTGATTTCAACAACTGGAACGCCGAGGCAAATATGATGTCACTGTCCGAGGGCGGAATATGGTGTACGTTTATCGCGGGTCTTAAACAGTACGACAACTATAAGTACGCCGTCACCTCTAAGGAGGGTAAGACCGTATTCAAGTGCGACCCGTACGGCTTGCATTTTGAAACCGCTCCCGCAAACGCCTCCAAGCTCTACGATTTGAGCGGCTATCGCTGGAAGGATAAAAAGTGGATGACGGATAGGGCAAACTACAATCCCTACGGAAGCCCGATGAATATTTACGAGATGCACTTCGGAAGCTGGCGCAGATACGACGACGGCAACTTTATCAACTACAAGGCGATGGCGGACGAGGTTATCCCCTACGTCAAGAAGATGGGATACACGCACATCGAAATTATGCCGCTTACCGAGTATCCGTTCGAGGGTAGCTGGGGTTATCAGGTGACGGGTATGTTCGCCCCCACCTCGCGCTACGGTACGCCTAAGGATTTGATGGAGTTTATCGACCGTTGCCATAGAGCAGGTATCGGTATCATTCTCGACTGGGTGCTTGCGCACTTCCCGCGCGACGAACACGGTCTGAGCAACTTTGACGGCACTCCGCTTTACGAGTACGCCGACCCACGCAAGGGCGAGCATAAGGAATGGGGTACGAAGGTTTACGACTTCGGCAAGAACGAGGTCAAGTCCTTCCTCATCTCCGCGGCAATGTTCTGGTTTGACGTGTATCACGTGGACGGAATACGTTGCGACGCCGTTGCAAGTATGCTCTATCTCGACTACGGCAGAAAGGACGGCGAGTGGCAGGCAAATCAGTACGGCGGCAACTATAACCTCGAAGCAAGAGATTTCCTGCGCCAGATGAACACCGCAATACTTTCAAAGTACCACGGCGCATTGACGATAGCGGAGGAATCCACCGCGTATCCGATGATAACCAAGCCCGCGTACGACGGAGGTCTTGGCTTCAACTTCAAATGGAATATGGGCTGGATGAACGACAGCTTGCACTATCTCTCCCTCGACCCGTTTTTCAGGAAGGATAACCACAACGACCTGACGTTTGCGATAACCTACGCATACAGCGAGAACTATATTCTCCCCATATCCCACGACGAGGTCGTACACGGCAAGTGCAGTATGATAAACAAAATCCCCGGCGACTACGACCAGAAGTTCGAGGAGTTGAAGGCGTTCTACGGATATATGATTGGACACCCCGGCAAGAAGCTCACCTTTATGGGCAACGAGTTTGCGCAGTTTATCGAATGGAACTACGCGCAACCTCTTGATTGGTTCTTGCTTGGATATCCGCGCCATAAGTCCTTCCAGAAATTCGTAAAGGACTTGAATGCGTTCTACCTTGAAAACAAGTCGCTCTGGCAGCTCGATTGCAGCTACGACGGCTTCAAGTGGATAGTGGTTGACGACAACAAGCAGAACATAATTTCATTTATGCGCCGCGCGGCGGACGGGGAATACGTCATCTGTATCGTCAACTTCTCACCCGTTGAAAGACTCAAATACGTGATGGGCGTTCCCGAGGGTGTGACGTACAAGGCGGAGCTGTTCTCCGCACTCAAAAAGTACGGCGGCGAGGAAGAACGCCGTCCGAGCTTCCGTGCAATCGCAAAGCCGTCGCACGGTCAGCCGTACTCGATAAAGGTGTATATCACCAAAAACTCCGTGATATTCTTAAAGCCCGCGTATT
>CAMWIB010000050.1 GCA_947174215.1 uncultured Clostridia bacterium | reverse complement strand
GTAAGCACGCCGTCGTCACCGCTTTGCAATGACAGATGGAAGTGCGGGCAGAAATGCTTCAATGCCTTGGTCGCTTTCAACAGCTCGTCGTCTATAACCCTGACTTCAAGCGAACCGAAACGGAAACGAAGGTTATCATACTTTTCAAGCATTTTGATAAGTCCTACAAGACTGTCCCCTCTATCCGTTCCATACGCGGAAAGATTTATACCCGTGACGACGACTTCTTTTACGACGTCTTTTACGCTGTCAAGCTCTTTCTCTATACTTTCAAGCGAGCGCGACCTGCTTCTGCCGCGAAGATAAGGAATAATGCAATAGCTACAAAAATTATCACAGCCGTCCTGCACCTTTATAAAATGGCGGGTGCGAAGATTACATACGCCGTCGTTGTCCTCAAACTCCTGCGAAATGGCGAAGTCATCATTTATTGTGCAGTTAAAAGCACCGTTGCCCGTGTAACAATCTACGATATCGTTTGCAAGCTTAGTCTTTCCGTCCGTACCCGAAATATAAACTACTCCGTCCTTTGCAAACTGCGAAAAATTATTTTGCGATGCGCAACCGCACACGAATATTTTTGCATTCGGATTGACTTTCAATATTCTCGTCACACACTGCCTTGACTTCTTCTCAGCCTCGGCGGTGACTGCGCACGTATTGAGAACGTAGATATCGGCAAACTCCAAGCCCTCTACGACATCAAAACCAGCTTTCTGAAATATTGCGAGCATAACGTCGCCGTCATACTGATTGACCTTACAGCCAAGCGTAAAGACGGCAATTTTAGGCAATACGTTGTTTTGCATATTTTCCCCCTCGCAATATGTATTCGCAGTTGTCAGCGCTTATGCGCGACATCTTAATCCTATTATAAAATGTTTGCCACTATAAATCAATCGTAATTGTGCTACAACTGATTTCTCAAAGTGGCATAAATCAATTTCTCAACACAGCCCTCAATACGCTTTGTGCATATTGAAATCATTTACAGTCAAGCTCGCCGAGCGTATCGAGTAGAATCGCACAAGCTACGATTGAAGCCGTTTCCGCACGCAGAATACGTCTGCCAAGCGTGACAGTGCTTGCACCTGCCTTAGCAATTCTGCTTGCCTCGTCCGCAGTAAAGCCGCCCTCCGGACCTATGATGAGCGCGATACGCTTGCCCTTCGGCTTGCAATCTGCAATGCGGTGTTCCTTTTCGCACTCGTACGCAAACAGCACGTCGTCGTAGCTTTGCAGTTCGCCTATCACGTCTTCTATCGTCACAAGCTTTCCGACCTCGCTGAGATATGCCGAGCCGCATTGCTTGGCGGCTTCCAAGGCTATCTTTTGCGCTCTGTCCTGAGAAAATTTGTTTTCCGCACAATTAGCGGAAGTGAACGGAACTATTCTATCAACGCCAAGCTCAACAGCCTTTTGGATTGCGAAATCAAGCTTATTGTTTTTGAGAAGTCCTGCGTACAGCGTGAGGTTTACGCCCTTTACGTCGGCGATATGGCTTGAATCTATGCTAAGCTCCGCAAAGTCCTTTGAGATGCTCTTGACCGTACAGGAATGCTCGATTCCGTCATTAGCACAAACTATCGCACTGTAACCGACCTTGTATCTAAGCACCCTCGTCATATGAGCGAACTCGTCGCCCCTTACCGTGACGGTGTTTCCCTGTATGTCGCTTGGTGAAACAAAAAATCTGCGTATTTCCATATTTCTTTAAGCGTTACGCTTTACCAATTTGAGCGCGCGCCAATCGTCGCAGGCACGTCTGTCTACAATCTGATAGCCCGCACGCTCGTAGCAAGTTATGACCTCGTCAAGACGGCTGTCGATTATGCCGCTGAGAATTATATGCCCGTTTGCGCGAAGGTGCTTACCTATATCGCCAGACAATCTCATCAGTATATCCGCCGTGATATTTGCAATTATGACGTCGGCAGTACGAGTACCGACGATGAGGTCCGCGCACTCAATCTGAGCTTCAACGCCGTTTATCTCGGCATTCTGCTTTGCAAACTTCACAGCTTGCTCGTCAATGTCGCACATATATACGTCGCTCGCGCCGCACAGCTTTGCCGCTATGCCAAGTATACCGCTTCCGCACCCGACGTCGATTACGTACTTGCCCTCTACGTCAAGCATATCGAGACACATACGCGTGGTAGCATGCGAGCCTGTACCAAACGCCATACCCGGGTCAAGCCTCATAACGCGCTCCCCCTCGCTCTTTGTATACTTTATCCAAGTAGGAACTACGGTTATGTTTGCGGTTGGAATTGGCTTATAATACTTTTTCCACTCGTTTTCATAGTCTGCGGCGTCGATAAAATCTTCTATGATTTCACCGTAACTTATTCCGCCGTCCGCCTTCATCTCTTTGAGTCTATCTTCAAGCCGCTTTGCAAACTCCTTATCGTCAACTTCCGTCACGGTTGAAACCTTGACTTCGTCGCCTGCCGTAAGCACGTTCTCGTCCACGTAGTCCCATATGATGTCAGACTTTACAAGGTCGAGGAAGTCCTGCTTATCTAAAACGGAAACGCCGCCCGCACCTACGTCAAACATGGCGGAGGCAACGAGGTCGGCGTCGTTGTGATTTGTGAAAACCGTTATTGTCCTATATTTCATTTATGTATTCCGTATAATTTATTTCATGTATTTTGCTTGCGTTTAAGGCTTTATCTTCCATTTACGCATACATTAACGCCTGATATGCAAATTTCACGCGAGTCACGCGAGTCACCAGCTTTACTGTTTGTCTTCATACGCTTTTTTTAGCGGATGCTGCTTTGTTTCAAACGTACTTCCGAGCTTTTTGAGCAAATCCTTCTGCTCGCGCGTAAGCGACTTCGGCACTTCAACGATGACGTTGACGTACATATCGCCCTTATCGGAGCCGCGGAGCTTCTTTATGCCCATATTTCTGATTTTCAGCACGGTTCCGCTTTGCGTACACTCGGGTATCTTCAAATCGTGCTTGCCGTACAGAGTAGGCACTGAAACGGTACAGCCCATTGCCGCGTCGACGAAGTTTATCGGCAAATCAAGCTCTATATCGAAGCCGTTACGCCTAAACAGCTTGTGAGCGGATATACTTATCTCCACGACGAGGCTTCCCTTTTCGCCGCCGTTCACGCCGCTATGCCCCTCGCCGCGATAGGTGATACGCTGTCCCGCATCAATACCCGCGGGGATATTTACCTTGACTTCGCGCACATTTTCGGAACGTCCCTGTCCCGAGCAATGCGTACACTTTTCCGTGATAATCTTACCAGTACCCTTACACGACGGGCATACGCTCTCAGTGCTAATCTGACCGAACGGAGTGCGCTGAGTAACCGACACTCTGCCGCGGCCGTTACACTGAGTACAAACCTTGAACGCCTTGCCGTCCTTAGCACCCGTACCGTCGCAGTGCGGACAGTTTTCCACACGCTTGACGGACACCGTCTTTTGCGTACCAAACACAGCCTCTTCGAAGGTAATATTCAAGCCGACGAGAATATCCTGCCCGCGCCTTGGCGCGTTTGCACGGTTAGCTCTCGACGAGCCGCCACCGAAGCCGCTGAATATAGACGAGAAAATATCGTCAAAGCCAAAGCCGCCAGCTTCGCTGAATCCATTAAATCCACCGAAGCCGCCAAAGCCGCCTGCGCCGCCCTGCGGACCGTTTTCATCGCCGTACGTATCGAACGCGGCGCGCTTCTGCTCATCGGAAAGCACCTCGTAGGCGTGATTTATTTCCTTGAACTTTTCCTCAGCCGCTTTCTTTTCCGCGTCGCTCTTGGTCGTATATAGGTCGGGGTGATATTGCTTTGCAAGCTTACGGTAGGCGGACTTTATCTCATCGCCAGTCGCGGTCTTGCTCACTCCCAAAATTTCGTAATAATTTTTTGCCATAGTCAGTTTTTCTTTACCCCACAAAGTTTCCCCACTAAATACGGAGATTTAGTGGGGACCCCGTGAATTTACCCCACTAAATGCGGAGATTTAGCGGGGACCCCGTGTTAGAGGTTTGTATGGAGTCCCTTTTAGAGATTTGCATCATACACCTTAGCGCAACGGTTGCCCGTTGCGCTAAAATTCAGTTTTAATTCTTTGTATACGCGATATCCGAATTATTCAACGGTGCCGTCCATACCGCCGTCGTTATTCAAATCGTCGGGGTTGATGCCTGCCGCCTTAGCCGCTTCTGCCATAGCGTCCGGGTTCTGCTGATAGAACTTTGTGAATATCGGGTCGCTTACCTTGGTGAGCTTTTCGATAAGCTCCTTGACCTGCTCCTCGGTTTCGGCAGTAGCAAGCTCCTCACGTGCGGTCTTCGTAGCCTCATTGATAGCGTTCTTATCCGCTTCTTCAAGCTTATCGCCGTTCTCGCTAATGAACTTATCCATTGCGAAGATGAGCTGCTCAGCACCGTTCTTAGCGTCAACGATAGCCTTGCGCTTCTTATCCTCTTCTGCGTACTTCTCAGCATCCTTCACTGCCGCGTCAATATCGGACTCAGAGAGGTTTGACGATGCCGTAATCGTGATTGACTGCGACTTGTTCGTAGCCTTATCCATAGCCTTAACGGATACGATACCATTTGCATCGATGTCGAAGGTAACCTCAATCTGCGGAATTCCGCGAGGTGCGGGAGCAATGCCTACAAGCTCGAATCTGCCGAGAGTCTTGTTGTCGCGTGCAAACTGTCTTTCACCCTGCAATACGTGAATGTCAACTGCGGTCTGATTGTCTGCCGCCGTGCTGAACACCTGTGACTTGCTCGTAGGAATGGTCGTATTTCTGTCGATGAGCTTCGTGAATACGCCGCCCAACGTTTCGATACCGAGTGACAACGGAGTTACGTCAAGCAAAAGCATATCCTTGACTTCGCCTGCAAGAACGCCGCCCTGAATTGCCGCGCCGAGAGCAACGCACTCGTCGGGGTTGATTCCCTTATACGGCTCTTTGCCGGTAATCTTCTTGACCGTGTCATAGACGGCAGGAATACGAGTTGAACCGCCGACCATAATGACCTTTGAAATATTGCTGTAATCGAGTCCTGCGTCTTTGAGCGCTTGCTTCATAGGCGTAATCGTAGCGTTTACGAGGTCCTCGGTAAGAGAATCGAACTTAGCTCTCGTCAAGTCCATATCAAGGTGCATAGGCACACCGTTGTTCATTGCGATGAACGGAAGTGAAATCTTTGCCTTCGTAACGCCCGACAAGTCAATCTTCGCCTTTTCGGAAGCTTCCTTGATACGTTGCATTGCCATCTTATCCTTAGACAGGTCTACACCGTTCGCCGCCTTAAACTCGCTTACAACCCAGTCCATAATGCGCTTATCGAAGTCGTCGCCGCCAAGACGGTTGTTACCTGACGTTGCAAGAACTTCAAATACGCCGTCGCCGAGTTCAAGCACGGATACGTCGAATGTGCCGCCGCCGAGGTCGAAGATGAGAACCTTCTGAGCCTTGTTCTCGTCCTTATCAATGCCGTATGCAAGCGAAGCCGCCGTAGGCTCGTTGATGATACGCTTGACTTCGAGTCCCGCAATCTTACCAGCGTCCTTAGTCGCCTGACGTTGTGCGTCGGTGAAGTACGCAGGAACGGTGATAACCGCTTCCGTAACCTTCTCGCCGAGATACTTCTCCGCGTCGTTTTTGAGCTTCGTCAAAACCATAGCGGAAATTTCTTGGGGCGTATACTCCTTATCGCCCGCTTTAACCTTGTAGTTTGAACCCATCTCTCTCTTTATAGAGCTGACGGTCTGCTCGGGGTTTGCAACCGCTTGACGCTTTGCAATCTCGCCGACGAGTCTTTCGCCGTCTTTGGTGAACGCCACGACGGACGGGGTTGTTCTGCTACCCTCTGCGTTAGGAATAACGACAGCCTCGCCGCCTTCCATAACCGCTACACATGAGTTTGTCGTACCCAAATCGATACCAATAATTTTGCCCATACTATTTCTCCTTTTCCCTCATCGGGAAGAAAACATATTTTTATTTTTGAGCTTTCGCCCTATATCCACGCTTTCGCGCTTTTATCGATTTAATTCGTTTAAGTCTGTCTTTTACTATAATCAAGCTTTTCTTCGGCTATCTATATCCAAGCATTACTCTGTTATTCCCAATATCCGACCTTTACGCTCGCGGGGCGAAGGAGCTTTCCGTTAAGCGTATAGCCCTTTGCAAGCACCTCGACGACCTTACCCTGCTTATCCTCGCACTTGACTCTCTCAACAGCAGTCATCAGCTTTGCGTCGAAGTCTACGCCATCCGCGTCCACCGCTTTAAGACCGAAGCCTTCGAGCGCGTCAAGAATCTGCTTTTCCATCATATTGAAGCCCGTAAGCGCCGCTTCGTCCTGTAAGTACTTCCTTGCAAGCTCGCAGTTGTCAAGCACGACGAGCATCTTCTCTATTACCACGGTCTGTCCCCACGTCTTCATAGAATCCGCCAAAGCGGTATTGCGCTTGCGATAGTTGTCAAAGTCCGCTTGCAACCTCATCGCCACAGCCTTGCAGGAGCCAAGCTCCGCTATCGACTGCCCGAGCTTCATTTCGAGTGCGGATATATATTCCGTGTCCGACATATTCGCTCTGTCAATACCCAAATCAACCGTGCTTTCTTCCGCCTCGCTTACTTCGCCTTCCTGCGCTTCGCAGACGGTTTCCGCTTCTACTTTCTTATCTTCTTTTTTCATGTCAGTCCTCATTATTTCCGTTGGAATTGTCTATCACCGTCGAGAGCGTTTTCTTCATACAGTCAAGTACGCCGATGACCTTTTTATAGTCCATACGCTCGGGTCCTATAACGCCCGCCTGTCCCATAACCTCGTCGCCGACCTTGTACGCCGCAGTAATGATAGCGCACTTATCAACGCCATTGTCCTCTTTGCCTATGCGTACGGAGAACTCTATGCTCGTATCGTCGTCTACGAGTAGCTCCGACATACTGTCCTTATCGGATATGACGGCAAGGAAGTTCTTTGCGTCCTCGACGTTGTTGTACTCGGGATAGTCAAGCATTTTGAGCGCACCCTCTACGAACACGTTGTCGTCGCTATGCTCGGATACGTATATGCGCAGTATTGCAAGCACCTCGTCAAGAATATCCTTGAAGCCCTGAATCTCCTCATCTATCTCCTGCACGCTGAACGCTTCCAAATCGTCAATACGTCTGCCACCGAACACCTTGTTCAAAAGCTGACTCGCCGTATCGAGATATTCGTCCTTTACGTCGCCCTTAATGTCAATCGCCTTATCCGCTATAACGCCCTTATTCGTGACGATAAGCACGAGCGCCTTGTTGCCTTTGAGGGGAACGAGTTTAACCTCGTCTATCTCTACGTTTAGCGACGATTTCTCAATGAAGAACGAAGTATAGTTTGTAAGGTCGCTTATCACCTTCGCCGCGTCCTTTGACAGATTCTCTATATGCCCGAGCTTGTTCATAAACTTATCGCGTATG
>CAMWIB010000049.1 GCA_947174215.1 uncultured Clostridia bacterium | reverse complement strand
TACATATACATTATATAATAACATAGAGAAATTTGGCAAGCGATTTTTGCGCTAAGGAATACGCGGACGGACTTTGAATAGATAAAATAAAATTTGCGTATAGCTTGCAAAGAGTATTGATGGCGTAACGGAACGTTTTGCATAGCGGCGGCTTTGCGCTCCTAAAATATAATTATGCAAAAAAACTTATACTACGGAAGAGTAAAAAGTGTGACGGTCGGCAAAATTTAAGCATAAATATACATTATTATGCAAATTTATAAAAAATCTGTGCAAAAATCGTTTGACCTATTCGCACTTTCGTGTGATAATTGATTAAATAAATATATTTGGAGGTAAGTATGCAAAACACATTAAAGCGCATCGTAATATGTTTGTTGGTTGTTGCAATTTGTTGCGGATTTGCGCTATTTGCGGTAGCCTGCGACAAGGACCAAAACAAAGGCAATACCAATACAGATTACGTTGTGAAGGTTCAGGACGAAAACGGTACCGCAGTGTCAGTTGGTACAGGTCCTAACGGCACTTTGCTCGTACAGCTTTGCAACGTCAAAGCGGACGGCGAAGTCACGACTTGCTCAAACCCGAAGGCTGTTGACCAAAGCGGTACTGCGACGTTTAAGGCAAGCGAGCTGACCGCATTGGGTGAGGGCGAGAAATATCACGTAGTAGTGACCAAGTTCACCGACGACTATGCTTGCGACGAAGCGGCAAACGAAGTCTATATGAGCGAGCCGGGTACTGCGACCGTAACTCTCAAATTTACGACGGAGTTCAAGGCGACCGTACTTTACGATACGGACAAAGCGCTCGTAGGCGAGAAGTTTGAAATCTACTATGTCACTACGGACGAAAGCAGCACGCAATCGGATACGCTTGCAGTTGCAACGACGGACGCAAACGGTGTAGCGTCTTTCAAGCTTTTGGCGGTTTCAGGCGTGAAGTACAACGTAAGACAGTCTGCGGAGCTTTCCAAGAAGTATGAATTGGATGCGGAAAACAGCAATGCTACGTTTGGTGACAATCACACCGCAACCTTGAAGTACAAATTCTATCCGAACGCATTCCCTTATGGTAATACGAAAAAGATTGATTATTCAAGAGAGGCTGTTAAGGACGGTGAACCAAAGGTAACGAACCACGCACTCGAACTTACGTTGAAGAGCGAAACGTACGAGTATTTCTATTTCAACCCGTTCGTTCAGAATCCCGATTTCACCGCAGAGGAAAATGCGGCGGTGGCAAGCGGTGTATATAAGATAAGCTTCACCGTTGAGGGTAATGCGGATGTCACGATGAAGTATTTTGCGGGCAACTGTCAAACTATGACTGTTGACGAGAATAAGATTCCGTTGACAACATTGGAGTCTGTTCAGGCTGGTGGATACGTTGAACTTGAGCTTTCTGCTGAAAACGATATGAACTGCGTATTCGGTTTTCTTGCAAGCGCGGACTGCAAGGTTACGGTCAGCGTTGAAAGAACTGGCGATTACGTAGGCTACGTTGCTCCGACTCCCGTAGTTTCCGACGTTCAAGCGGCAAAGACTCCCGCGACTGTTGGCAACGACGATTTGGAAGAGGGTACACTCACTGTATTTGATGAGAACACCGTAGAACTTCCGATGATTATGCAAGACGTAAACGGCGTATATCACGTTGGCGCTATTGACGGTCCTATTCTCTATGCGGTTCTCAAACAGCCTGTTGATTGGTTCTGGATGGAATATTCTTTTGATACTCTTGTTTCTTATGCTGAAAGCCATAAGAATGATAAGGGTGAGGATGATTCAAGCTTATACAAGGCGATTTTCATCTACGCTACCGAGCGTGATGACCATAACATGCCGACAAAGCAAGCCAACTATTTGCCTCTTATGAAGGCATACTGCACGGCTGCTGCAAATACTGACGGTTTGTATCCGCTTAATGATGAGCTTAAAGGTTTCCTTGAAAAATATGCATCTCAGCAAACCATGAATGCTGACGATTATATCTACGGCTGTGTGTATTTTGCGGCGGAAGGCGATGAGCCGGGCAATGAGAATGCGTTGAATCTTGGCGACAATAATATAACCATTGCTCATGAAGATTTCTATGGTTTTGTAAACTTTACGTTCACCTCTGAAGAAGGTGGATGGTTTGAGATTTCAACCGAGAAAGACAATTTGTATGTTGAAGGTCCAAACGGAAAGCCCTTTATTGATACAGGCTTAGAAGAGGAAGATGAAAAAGTAAAGTCAAGCAAGTTCCAGCTTCAAGCGGGCGCAACAATCAGATTCTCATTCAGTTATAGCGGAAGCGAAGAGGGCGACGCGACAATTCTCGTCAAGCTTGCAACCACCGAAGCTCCTCAACCTTCAAAAGTTGACGTTGAAGAGGGCGGCGAAGTTGATTTGAGCTTAGACAAGTTCTATGTTTTGTGGGCAAGCGAGGGCATGTATAAGCTTTCATTCGATATGCCCATGATGGCTTATATTACCAACGCTCAGTTTGAACTTGAGATTGACGGCCGTACGTATACGTTCAACGTTGAAAACAGATACTCTGCGCTTATCGTAATCGCTTCTGAGGATATAGAGGAAGTTTCAATAGACGACAATAAGACGGAAGAGCGTGTTGAGGTTATAGTTTCGAGTGGCTTCGACGGAAAAGTTCCCGCTACGTTCGTATCCAACAGTGATGAGGATTTTGAGCTTACTCTTGGAGAAAACTCATTCTACCTTTTGGATTATAATGAAATAGGCTTTACGTTTACGGCAGTCGAAGCCGGTTGGTATGAGATATCCTCCGATAAGGCAGGCGTCTATGTCGAGGGAGAGGATGATAACGACTCTTATGATTTCGTAAACGATGAGCAATTATCCGGCAAGTTCTATCTCGAAGCGGATGCTGTGATGTATCTTTATGTCAACTATAAGGGTGGCTATGATTATGAGTTTGTGACGCTCACACTCGCAACGACAGAAGCTCCCGTAGTGGCATCTCCATCCACAATCACCGTTGACGGTGGCGAAGTCAATTTCAAGGACTTTGATAAGTTCTACTTTGAGGTCGCAGATGCAGGCACGTATAACTTCACCCTTGACGCTGACGCAGGTCAGTTGACCATTAAGCTTAACGGTCAATCGTATACGTTCACCCCTAACAACGGTCGTTCACTTGATATAGAGATTGCGGCAAGCGACATCAATGCAGACGGCAAGGTAGAATTTGAAATTTATCATAGCAACATTGATAAGTGCAACGTAACAGTTGAGCTTGTTCAAAATCAAGATACTGTTCTTTCTGCAACAGGCGGTGCAATCGACCTGAACAAGGGCGACCAGACGGTATACTTTGAATGTGCAACGGCGGGTACGTATACCTTTACAATCAACGCAAACGACATTCCTACGGGTGATGCATCTATGTTCTGGCTTGATATCACCGTTGGTAATAAAACTACTGCATACACTTTCAAAAAGTTCCCGGCTGCTGACAATGTCAAAGACATCGTGATAGAGCAGGATGACATCGTTGAAGGAAAGGTTACGCTCAATGTCACGCTTAGTGGCTTTGCTTCAAACAACTATGTTGTAAACTTCACAATCGCAAAAGTCGTTGCTCCCACGGAGTTCACTTCCAACGGCGGCACACTTGATTTGAGCAAGGGCAATCATACTTTGCTGTTTGAATGCGCAGAGGAAGGTACTTACACCTTTACACTCAATAGCTGGAACGGAGCGGATAGCTCTGACATGGGCAAAACTTTGGTAACTTTGACGTTGGGTTCGAACTCACATGAATTCAAAATATTCCCAATTGACAGCCGTGCATATGACTTCGAGATTGCAGAGTCCGACATTAACGCGGACGGCAAAGTAGAGTTCCAAGTTGTCGTAGGCGATTTGACTGATAATAATATATCAATTGGCTTTGGTGTTGAATTGAAGCCTTCCGACGTGACGTTGCTCGGTACGTGGCAGGCTAAGTCAAGTTCCAGTTGGGATGCTGACACTCTTACACTCGTATTCAAGTCTAACGGCACGGTAGAGTTGACTTGTTCAACCAGTTCTCTTAACGGTACAGCAAACTATACAGGCGAGAGCGGTGTACTTCTTGATACCAACACATATCATGACGATGTTACATTGAAGATAACATTCAACAATGGTAAGCTCTATGTCACCCTCAATGGCGATTGGGTCGATTTTGACAACGTGAAGTTCACAAAGATTGCCGAGCCGGAACCCGAAGTGCCGGAAGTAACTCTTGTTGGTGATTGGAAAGGTACGATAACTGGTGGATATGATTTGACTGTGACCATTGACGAAAGTACGATTACGTTGGTTTGCGGTGACTCAAGCTATAACGGTAGCGTATCTTACACTAACCAAACCGGCACACTTTATGATAATTATTATGATGAGGCTGGCGAATCGTTGTGGCTCACTCTCCAGTTTAACAATGGTCAATTGTATTGCATGATTTATGATGAAGATTATTCTTCGGATATTATCGATGCATATCTCGAAAAGCAAGAAGCAAGCTCAAATCTTACAGAAGAAATCTTGACTGGTACTTGGAAGAAAGTAGGTATTATGTCTGGAACGACAAATAAGCAAGTCAGTGTTCAAATGACTTTTGACGGTACAGGTTCTGCTACATTTGTCGCCTCTTGTACGTATGGCAATTTCGGCGGTACTGTCACTTATGATGAAGTTCAAAACGAGTTGCTTACGAATGTTAGCTATACGGCAAGTAACGGTTATGATTGCTTCATTACAGCTGTCTATGAAAACGAGAAGCTTGTAGTAACGATTTGGTTTATGGACGAAGGTTCAAAAGAACTTTTGGTTGAAGCTCTCGAACTTGAAAAGCAAGCGTAATTATCGTTTGTAAAGCAAACAAAACAAATCAAAAACGGCACTGAATTTCAGTGCCGTTTTTTCTTATCCAAAGTTTATCAAATTATTCTCCGTCATTGCGCGGAGCGAAGCGACAAAGCAATCCCCCTTATCGTCATTGCGAGCGAAGCGAAGCAATCCAGACGACGTACAGTATGATACATTCAGAATTACAAGCGGCATTTGAATGATAAGTAAAAATGACAACATTGAAATAATTTTTCCAAAACTCGCCCCAAAACGAAAATTTTTTGCAGTCATATCGCGGTATGATGTGTCTATGAAAACACGTACTTTGCGGGCGGATAGAAGATTCTTTCCCTCGTTCGATTTCAGGCTGTCACCAAAGTCGGCAATAAAGTTTGTTGCGCAGTGCCTTTGTATGTTCCTCTTCGCTTCGGTGGGAGATTTCGGCTTTGCGCTCGCGCTCGCTTTGCTTGCAGGACTTACGTATGCTCGGCAAAATATACTTGCCGTTGCTCCTGCCTACATCATTGCTTGTTGCGTGTTCACTCTCGATTGGTGGATGCTGTTATACTGTGTTTCGCCGATAATCTTGCTCGTCATTTTGTACGCCGTATTTTTCCACTTCAAGCGCAGTGTACCTCTTTGGGCGGTTGCGCTCACCGCGGCGGGCGGTATGCTTCCGTACGTCGTCTGTAATTGCGTATTTAACAGCGATTATTTCACAGTATGCGTTTGCGTAGTGATTACCGTCGTACTTACGTTCTGCTGTGGTATCACCGCATACGCCGTATTCGTAAGGGGACATCTTAGCCGTGCAACGGTGGATGAGCTTATATGCTCGGGCGTGCTTGCGGTCGTGGCGGGTTACGCGTTCGGCGGCGTGAGAATAGCCGAATTCAGCTTTTTCTTCACGGTCACTGCGTTCGCCGTGCTGTTTTCTTCAACCTGTTTCAAGGCGCATACAACGCTATTCGTTTCGATACTCTTAGGCTTAGGCGCGGCTCTTTACGGCGGCAATATTGCATTGCTTGCGGTATCCGCCTTAGTTGGCGCGGCGGCTGTTGCACTGTCGCCGTTTACAAGGTGGTCGTCCGCACTCGCCATACTTGCCGTAACCGCAATAATGTGGTTGCTCGGCGTATACGGCGATGCAGGTTGGCAAACTCTCATTATGACGGCTGTCGGCGTGATAGGCTTTTTGTGTATTCCGAAGTCCGTGCTTGCCAAGGTGCAGAGTATGGGTAGTGGCGACAACCGTAGAGCTTATACGGGCATAGTCAACCGTATGGGGCGCGAGCTTGCCACAAGGCTTTATTCTACGAGCGACGTGTTTTACGAGATGTCAAAAAATATGCAAAACAGTCTGAGCGGTGAGGACTCGTTCAGTGCCGATAAGCTTGCGCACGAGGTCGCAAAGAACTATTGCGGCAAGTGTCCCGATAGGGAATCGTGTTTCGCCGCGCTCGGCGACGATACGCATTCCGTAATACTGCCTATGGCGGAAGCCGCCTTGGGTCGCGGTAAGGTGACTATACTCGATTTGCCGCCCTTCGTCACAAGCAGGTGTTCAAAGACTAATTCACTTGTGGCAGTGATAAACAGCACGTCCGAGGCGTACAGGCGCAAGAAGGAGCAGAGCGACGGAGGTACGATTGGCAAGCAGCTTATGTCCGAGCAGTTTGCGGGTATCGCGCTCGTACTCGATTCGCTCGCTACTGAAAGCAGTGCGCCGATAAGCTTTGCGGGCGAAGAGGTTGAGTATATCAAGTTTGAGTTGCTCAAACACAACGTCGTTGCAAATGAGATTGTCGTATCAGGTTCGGAGTCGAACGTGTCTGTAACAATGCTTGTTCGTGCGTGCGACGCGAAGAAGGCTGTGCTTCCGCGTATCGTGTCGCGCTGTCTTAAAACCAAAATGGAAGTCGCAGGCGCGGACGATAGAGGTAATCTCAAACTCGTATATCTCGAATGCGCGCCCGTCTTCGAAGTGGCGTACGGCATTGCCGAGATGAAGCGTGACAGTGAGGGTATCTCGGGCGACAGCAGGAGTATACTTTGTCCTTCTCGCTATCGCCGTTTATTCGCCATATGCGACGGCATGGGTAGCGGGGAACAAGCCGCCAAGGTTAGCCGCGATGCCGTGAGTATGATTGAAAACTTCTATCGCGCGGGCTTTGACAACAGCATTATTCTTAGCCTTGTAAACAAGCTCTTAAAGCTCAGCGTAGAGGAGTGCTTCTCAACGCTCGATATCTCCGTAATAGATACGCGCACAGGCGGACTCGACGTGATAAAGCTCGGTTCTGCAAGTAGCTTTATCGTAAGGCGCGAGGGCGTTGAAATGCTTTCCTGCACGCTTCCGCCCGCGGGCATACTCGACAGCATACAGCCGCTTACAAGCCGCTATCAGCTCTTTGACGGCGATATGATACTCATGATGTCCGACGGAGTTTTCGACGCGCTCGAAAGCCGTGGCGTTGTGGAAACGATAGAAGCCCTCGACACAGTAAACCCCCAAACGCTCGCCGACGAACTACTCCTTCGCGCCAAGCAGAACGGCGCTGAGGATGATTGTACTTTTCTCTCACTGCGCATATTCCCCGCCTAAAATGTGC
>CAMWIB010000048.1 GCA_947174215.1 uncultured Clostridia bacterium | reverse complement strand
ATACAGAGGGTCTGTGATAAAACTCTCAACAAACCCGACAAGCACGAACAATATTAAGGTGAGCCACCAGCCGTATCTCTTTTCCGCGTAGTTGCCGATAAAAAATAAACCCACTACGTTGGCAATCAAATGCAGAAGTCCGCCATGCAAAAATATCTGAGTAAAATGACGATAGACCGCCGCTCCGTTTGCAAGCGCGCCGCCCATCGCTAACGAATTTGACACCAAGCCACCGCAGCTTCCCAACAGATAATTCAACCACGCGGGACTCTCGCTGTCCCACGCCGTATATCCGCTGTACCCACTCGGCAACGGCAAATAGCAGTCAAGAAGATATAGAATAATCAATACCCCAATCAATATATTCGTCGCCGTTATAAGCTGCTTAAATTCAAATTTTCTCCTCTCGCCTTCCACAATACAACCACACTAAATTTGAAACTATATATATTGTAACATATATTATTGCAAAAACAAAACACGTAATATCGATTAGTAAAAATGTCGCCTCTATTTCAAGGCGACATTTTTAATCTCATCCAAAGTCAATCATTCAATAATTGAATTTACTCTTCCGGGGTGGTGATGCGAAGAAACGCATCCACATTAAACGCCGTCCAAGGGGCGATTTCAGGGGGATAGACCCTGAATACCATCGTTTTGCCGCTGACGGGGTGAGTAAACCTAAGCTCGGTTGCCCAGAGGCACATCGGACAATTTGACTTTTCTGGATTTCCGTATTTTCTGTCGCCTACGATTGGCGTTCCCATACCCGCCATCTGCACGCGTATCTGATGTCCTCTACCCGTGATGAGCCTTACGGATACGAGGCTGTAATTCTGCTTTTCGGCAAGAACCTTATAGTCAAGCTCTGCGTACTTTGCGCCTTCGGTGAGTGCAGGGACCATCTTCACCGTATTGGTGTTGGAGAACTTTTTGAGGTAGCAGCGAAGCTTGTCCGACTTATATCTCGGCACACCTTCGAGTACGGCAAGATACTTTTTATCGACCTCGCCGTTTCTTATCGCCTCGCAAATACGCTCCGCCGCCTTTGAGGTTTTGGCAAAGACCATTACGCCGCCCGTAGGTCTGTCGAGTCTGTGAACAAGTCCAAGGTATGCGTCACCCGGTTTATTGTACTTTTCAACGAGATACGCTTTGAGCATTGTGAGCATATCGGGGTCGCCGCTCTCGTCAGCCTGTACGGGGATGTCGGCAGGCTTCACTACCACGAGCAGGTGGTTGTCTTCAAATATAATCTGCAAATCTTTGTACGTCATAGTATTTCCTTTTTACCCCACAAGTTTACCCCACAAAATGACATTTCGTGGGGACCCCATTGGGACGTTTGCGGGGACCCCATTATTCGAATTCCGCAAAAGCGGTACAGCCCTGCGGCAATATCAAGCCCTCTTCTGTTGCAATTCCAATTTCATCAGCGTCTATCTTAGCATTCTTAGGCAAAGCCAAGCGCAGTACGTTTGACATAACCGCAGGCTGTAAGCCCGTCGTATAGCTGTTAAGGCACACGAATAGCGGCTTATCACTGAGTAACTTCGCCACAAGCTCCACAAGCTCGGATATACCCTCTTCAATCTTCCACTTCTCGCCGTTTGGACCTCTGCCGAAGCTTGGCGGGTCAAGGATAATCGCGTCGTAGCGTTTACCTCTTTTAAGCTCGCGCTTGCAGAACTTGAAGCAGTCGTCGATTATATACCTCATTCCGTCGCTGTCAAGTCCGCTAAGACGGATATTTTCGCCCGCTCTTTCAACCATCGCCTTTGCGCCGTCCACGTGGCAGACGTCAGCACCTGCGCGCTTGCACGCAACGGACGCCGCGCCCGTATAGCCAAACAGATTGAGTACGCTCACCTTGCGGTTTGCACCCTCTATCAGCTTCATCATTCTATCCCAATTCGCCGCCTGCTCGGGGAAAAGTCCCGTGTGCTTAAAGCCCATTAGCTTCAATGAAAACGCAAGGTCGCGCCAGTGAAGTATGAATTCCGTTTTAACGCCTTCGCGGTTGAATACCCACCTTCCGCCGCCTGTCGAACTGCGCTCGTATAGGGCGTCAATACCCTTATACGACCTTAGCGGCTTCACGGCGTGCCATATAATCTGCGGGTCGGGACGAAGTAAGACGAGGTTTCCCCACCTCTCCAACTTTTCGCCGTCACCCGTAGCGATAACCGAGTATTCAGTCCAATCGGGAGCAACTCTCATTTTATACCCTCTTGACGGTTATCACGACGGAATTGCCGTTGATGTCAACGGTCTTTGTAAACACGTCCGTATCCTTATCCATACCCGCAACGATACCGTCGCACAGTACGTCGGAGAGGAACTTAGCGTCGTCAAGCACGTCCTTCGCTACGCCACTTGCAAAGTAGCTGAGCAAGATATGGTCGGTGACCTCGAAGCCGGCTTCCTTTCTCATATTCTGAACCTTGCTGACAATTTCGCGCTCGATACCCTCGCGGATAAGCTCGTCCGTCAACGCCGTATCAAGAACGACCGTCGTTTCGCCGTCAGATTCCGAGGAGAAGCCATCCTTATTCTTTACGGTTATGAGCAAATCCTCTTCGCTGAGAACAATCTGCTTCCCGTCAATCTCGCAGGTAAACTCGCTCTTCACGTCGTTTTCCGTACCGCGCTGACTTCTGTACTCCGCCTTTATTTCGTCAAGCGCCTTACGCCTCTTTATAGCGGATATTACGTCGTCCGGGCGCTCCTGCAAAAGCGCTCTTATCTTGCCGAGCAATGCGCCGTACTTAGGTCCGAGAGTTTTGAGCTGAGGCTTAATCTCATAGCTTACGAAGTTATCGTCCTCACCCGACTGCTCTACTTCTTTTACGTTAAGCTCGTCCTTTACAAGCTCTTTAAGCTCGAACGGCAACTCATATCTGCCGTTATAGATGAGTCTGCCGAGAGGCTGTCTGTTTTTGAGGTTTGACTTATTACGCGCCGCTCTGCCGAGAACTACGAGTTTGAGAACGCGTTCCATTCCCGTTTCAAGCGCCTTATTGATATACTTCTCATCCGCAACTGGGAAGTCGCAAAGATGTACGCTCTCGGGTGCTGTCTTGTCGAAGTTGCGAACAAGGTTTTGATAAATATTCTCCGCCATAAATGGAACGTAGGGAGCTATAATCTTGCTGAGTGTTGCAAGCACGGTGTACAGCGTCGTATACGCCGCCTCCTTGCTCTTAGTCATCTTATTGCCCCAGAAACGCTCGCGCGAACGGCGTACGTACCAGTTGGAGAGATTGTCAACAAACTCCGCAATAGCACGTGATGTTTCAACAATCTTGTACTCGTTCAAGCCCTCGTCTACCGTCTTTATAAGCGTATTGAGTCCGGAGAGTATCCATTTGTCGATGACGCTGAACTCTTGGTCTTCGAGCTTATGCTCCATGGGATTGAACTGGTCTATCTCGGCGTAAAGCACGTAGAATGCGTACGTGTTCCAGAGCGTACCCATAAACTTACGCTGTGACTCGCTGACGTTATCCGCAGAGAATCTCGACGGAAGCCACGGAGCGGAAGCCGTATAGAAGTACCATCTCGTAGCGTCTGCGCCCTGCTTGTCAAGCACCGTCCACGGGTCTACTACGTTGCCCTTGTGCTTGGACATCTTTATGCCGTCCTTATCGTTGACGTGTCCGAGAACTATGCAGTTCTTAAACGGCGCGCGGCCGAACAGTATCGTGCTTATCGCAAGCAAGGTATAGAACCAACCGCGAGTCTGGTCTACCGCTTCCGAAATGAAGTCCGCAGGGAATACCTGCTCGAACAACTCCTTATTCTCAAAAGGATAATGCCACTGCGCAAACGGCATAGAACCGCTGTCAAACCAGCAGTCAAGCACTTCGGGAGTACGCTCCATAGTGCCGCCGCATTCGCATTCCCACTTCACGCTATCGATATACGGACGGTGAAGCTCTATATCGCCATCAAGCCCGCCGAGCTTGCGAAGCTCCTCGCGTGAGCCTATGACGTGAAGCTTGCCGCACTTGTTACACACCCAGATAGGCAACGGCGTACCCCAATATCTTTCACGGGAAATACCCCAGTCGATTACGTTTTCAAGGAAGTTGCCCATACGGCCGCTCTTTATCGTATCGGGCATCCAGTTGACGGATTCATTTGAAGCCTGCAACTGTTTCTTGACTTCCGTCACCTTGATGAACCACGAGCTTCTTGCATAGTACAAAAGCGGTGTATCGCAACGCCAGCAGAACGGATAGCTGTGCGTAAAGCGCATTGTCTTGAACAGCTTACCCTCTTTTTTGAGTCTGTCTATAACGAGCTTGTCGCCGTCCTTACAGAATACGCCGACCATATCCGTGATTGTATCCTTGAAGCAACCGCGGTCGTCAACCATTTGCAAAAACGGAAGTCCGTATCTCTTGCCCACCCTGCCGTCGTCTTCACCGAACGCAGGCGCGATATGGACTATACCCGTACCGTCGGTGAGCGTAACGTAGTCGTCGTTGACGATGTAATACGCTTTTTCCTTGAAGTCGTACTTGTAATCGAAAAGCGGAATGTATTCCGTACGCTCGTACTCCTTGCCCTTCTTTACGTCAACCTTCTCGTACTCAACTTCGCTAAACAGCTTTTCGACGAGTGCGTCGGCAAGGATATAATACTCGTTTTCAACCTTAATCTTTGCGTAGTCCTCTTTGCCGTTCATACAGAGCGCGGTGTTTGAGGAAAGCGTCCAAGGCGTAGTCGTCCACGCAAGGAAATAGGTGTTCTCTTCTCCCTTAACTTGGAACTTGACGAATACGGAGGTTTCCTCAACGTCCTTGTAGCCCTGCGCCACTTCGTGAGAGCTGAGCGCCGTTCCGCAACGCGGGCAGTACGGCACAATCTTGTAGCCCTTATAAAGCAAGCCCTTATCCGCCATCTGTTTGAGCGCCCACCAGACCGACTCGATATAGTTGTCGTCGTAGGTGATATACGGCTTTTCCATATCCGCCCAATAGCCTATACGGTCGGACATCTTGTGCCACTCGTCCGTATACTTCCAGACGGATTCCTTACACTTTTTGATAAACGGCTCGATACCGTACTTTTCAATTTCCTGCTTGCCGTCTATACCGAGCAACTTCTCAACTTCAAGTTCAACGGGCAGACCGTGAGTGTCCCAACCCGCCTTTCTAAGCACGTGATAGCCCTTCATCGTCTTATAACGAGGCACGATATCCTTCATAACGCGGGTGAGAATATGACCGATATGCGGCTTGCCGTTTGCAGTCGGCGGACCGTCATAAAAACTGAATTCAGGCTTACCTTCGTTCTTCTCAACACTCTTCTTGAAGATTTCGTTTTGCTTCCAAAATTCAAGCACTTCCTTCTCGCGCTCGACGAAATTCAAATTACTGTCAACAGGTTTGTACATATTAGACCTCGTGAGTATTCTTAGAGATTAAATAATTATAAACAAATATCAAAAAAAACGCAAGAAATTTAGTGCGTATACAAAAAATATTCGCAATTTGCTCATATAAAAATATTCACATTTTTCAAAACCTGTTTGACAAAAACGCTCGATATGTTAGAATAAACAAAAGACGGAGCGCAATTGGCATCACCCTATGCGAACTCCAAAGTATATGAAAACATATGCGAGCGTAGTTTAATGGCAAAACGAGAGCTTCCCAAGCTTTAGTCGTGAGTTCGATTCTCATCGCTCGCTCCATTGAAAAACCCGAAGCGAACAGCTTCGGGTTTTTCAATGAAATTCGCCTTGCTGCGAGTGAAATAGCTATGCTATGAAATATCCCTGCAAAATATTATTTACTGACAATTTTGCGGTTTTATTTGACGAAATAATATGTTTTAACTATAATTTGCCATATAAACAAGGGGATGAATTATGCTATATTTGGACGATGCGATTATTGAGCGTAGAAGCGTGCGAAGATTTAAGATTACGCCCGTCGATAACGATAAAATATTGAAAATTCTCGATGCAGGAAGACTTGCGCCCTCAGCAAAGAATAGACAGCCTTGGCGGTTTAACGTTCTCTCAACGCAACAAAAAAACAGAATCGCTGAATTGTTAGATATATTTGTCGAGAATAACGCGTCGCACGGAACGGAGAAAGCTACGGCACAAATAATTCGCTCTGCCCCAAACGTTATTGCTGTTATGCTTACGAGTACAACCCGTAGCGACTATATTTCGATAGGAGCGTGCCTCGAAAATATGAGCTTAAAAGCCGTTGATTTGGGGCTTGGAAGCCTTATTGTCTGCGATACGCAAAGTATCGAACACGAGCTGTCAGAATTGTTCGATGACAATAAACTTGCCGCTTTGTTCGTCGTTGGATATGACGATGACATTCAAACTAAACGCAACAAAAAAGAGTTGAGCGAAATAGTAAACGGAATTGATATAATCAGCACCAATATAAGCGCTATTGATAGCTTGCCGGAAGCGAACGTTGACGACGAACCGTTTATATTTATAAGCTACTCGCACCGTGACGCAGATATCGTCATATCTGATATTGTAGAATTAAAAAAATTCGGCGTCCGTTTATGGTATGACAGCTCTATTTGCTACGGTGATATCTGGGATGAAAAGGCATTGTCCATAATAAGTAAGCCTAACTGTCAAGGCATACTGTTGTACGTCAGTAGCAATTCAGTACAATCAGCAAGTGTCGCAAAAGAACTTAAACACGCTAACAATCGTTTTGTAGATAAATCACAGATAATAAGCATACATATCGGCGATAAGCCATTATCGGAATACTCGATTCCCAACGAACTGTCATCATCGTTCTCCGCCATTCCAGAAGAAAAAAAGTATATTCCTCGGTCGGTTACGCCGCACGTATTCAATTTGCAACCAATAGTTTCGGAAGCGGAACGTTTAGGTGCCGTATCGGCAAGCGGAGTGTATGATGAATTTTCATACGAAGTTTCTAATGACGGCGTGCGCATTACGAGATACATTGGATGCTCTCACACTGTGGAAATAATTTCGAATGTCGCAGGCATACCGGTTGTATCAATAGGAAAAAACGTATTTCGCGGCAACAATAACGTTTATAAGATAGTTGTACCGACTTCTGTTAAACGCATTGAAGAAGGTGCGTTTTTCGATATGACAGGACTACAAGAAATTGATTTGCCTCAAAATTTAGACTATTTGGGAGTAGCGGCATTTCGCGGGTGCGTTTCTCTTAAAACAGTCAAGCTACCTAACGGCATAACCAAATTGTCAGAAGCCCTGTTCCGCGACTGCACTGCTCTTGTAGAATGCGACGTACCTAATACAGTTGTTGAGTTCGGCGAGGCGGTGTTCCGTAATTGTTCGTCGTTACGTCGCGTAAATATGCCGACTGTTAAAAAAATGACAGAAGGCGGATTTTACGGTTGCACAGAACTATGCGAACTAACAATTGACCCCGAAATTCAGGGACTTGAAATTCAATCGTTTGATACTTGCCCACACATCAACGTAACTGCCGGTGGATTTGTATATATCAATGGAAAAGGCAACCGTGTGTAATCCAAATCCATTATAATTTGATTCGCTTTATATCGAATTTCATTTGTGCAAAATACTAATCAATAAGC